>JAPLJU010000056.1 GCA_026388445.1 Deltaproteobacteria bacterium | reverse complement strand
ATCAAGCCATACATGATGGATCCATGAATTTGAAAGTCAGTCCATACCGCCAGCACCTGATCGTATTTGCGACCCTTGCGATTGTTCTGCTGACCATTTACAGCAACAGCTTTTACGGGGTGTGGCATTTTGACGACTTCGACAACGTGGGTATCAACCCCGGCGTCCATGTCAAGAGCCTGACGTGGGAGGAACTCGAGAAGACCTTTTTCATCAAAGGCAAGATCCGCAGGCCTTTTGCCTATTTTACCTTTGGATTAAATTACTACTTCGGGGGGCTGGAGGTCTTCGGATACCATGTCGTCAACTTTATCATTCATCTGCTTGCCGCCCTGTTTCTGTTTCTATTCCTGAACGAAACACTGAGACTGCCGTCACTTCGAGAGCACTACGGTGAAAAGGCTTTTGTCATTTCATTCATCGCGACGCTCCTCTGGGCGGTGAATCCCGTTCAGGTGACCTCGGTCACATACCTCGTTCAGCGGATGTCGAGCATGGCCGGGCTTTTCTTCATCATGGCCATGTTCTTTTATGTCAGGGGGCGAACATCCTCGAGCAGGGCAACGGCCGTTACTTTTTTTACGCTTTGCATGGTGGCTTTTCTCCTTGCTTTGGGGAGCAAGGAAAATGCCGTCATGCTCCCGGTGGTCCTTTGGCTCTATGATCTTTTTTTCATCCAGGGTCTGACCTCCCGGAACATCCGGAAGAACATCATCATCCTGGTGCCCGTTGTGTTTGCGGTCATAGCCATCAGCCTTCTCTACAAAGGTTTTTCCAGTCTCATTCAGGGTTATGACACAAGACCCTTCACAATGGCGGAGAGATTGATGACGCAGCCGAGGGTGATCTTTTTCTACCTCTCCCTTTTGTTTTATCCCATACCCTCGCGCCTGACACTTCTCTATGACGTAGACATCTCGAGATCCCTCTCGCAGCCCTGGACGACCCTCCCGGCAATCGTGGCACTTTTTTTGATTGTCGGCCTGGCGCTGCTGTCCGCTCGCCGGTGGCCCCTCTTCTCGTTTTGCGTGCTTTTCTTCTTTATCAACCATGTCGTGGAAGGCTCCTTCATCCCGCTGGAGATGGTTTACGAACATCGAAACTACATACCTTCCATGATGCTTTTCCTGCCTTTGGCTGTATTCGTCGTGGCAGCGGTCCAGCGCTTTTCCTATAACAGGGTGTATCAGGCTGTTATCGTGGCGGCCCTTGTTTTCGTCATCGTGGACCAGGGCCACACGACCTACATGCGAAATGACATTCTCGCCGATGAGAAAACACTCTGGCTCGACAATCTCGAAAAGGCGCCGAATTCCAGCAGGGTTCATGCCCTTCTGGGCAAAACACTCCTGAACGAAGGCGGTCATCAGCAGGCCCTACTGGAATTTCAGGAGGCCATGAGACTCAAAAGGTGGGTGAATCGGACGGAGCCGGCCATTTACCAGTGTTACATCGGAAATTTTTTTATGGATGTCATGGGAGATGACAAGAAGGCCGAGTCGCACTACCAAAAGTCGCTTGAGTACACTTACACACACGAGTATCTTAACGGTATGGCCATGATCCACCTTAAAAGGGGGGATCTGGTTCAGGCCGAGGGTCTCATGCAGCAGGCCATAAACGTCAGGCCCGGCCTGGCGGACTACCGGAACAACTACGCGCTCGTTCTCCTGAAGCAGGGGAGGATCGATGAGGCCATCGCGTCGAGCCAAAAGGCACTGGAACTGAAGTCGGATTACGGCGAACCGAACGGCATCATTGCCGAAGCGCTTCACCGGAAAGGCATGACGGCCGAATCCATCGCGTACTGGGAAAAGTATTTGATACGCTCAAGCATCTCCTTCAGAGGGTCAGGAAGGATCAGGTGTTGCAGGTCGTGCGGAGGATCCATGAAAGAAAAAATATGTTTGCCCATGTTCCTGATCCAATGCGCATTCGTTATATTCTCGAGAACACGCGGCCGGCCGGATAACGCAATCGATCGATCCGCGGGCAATGAGAGATGATAAGAAGCGGCGACGTCATTCTTTTTTAGTGGCCCGTCACATTTAAAGCTCACCTCTATGAAAGCCACCCCATAAAAAAGGGTGAGGATTGTCTTCTCGACAGCCCTCACCCTTTTCCATGAAATCTGGTGTCAGGTCGATTATAACAGACCGGGACGGTGCATTGTGCCTAGGGCAGTAGCCAGAGAAACGGTCGTGCCGGCCTTCCCCGTGGAAGTCAGACTGAAAGTCGGGCTTGAATATGCATAGCTCAGGGTAAAGTCGCCGGCATCTGTGGGAATCGAAGCTATGATTTGGTCACCTGTCGGCCAGGTGCTGTCTCTCAGGAGTCTTTGGGCAGCATACTGGGTGACCCTGGCCTTGGCTTCAGCAAGTGCCGCCTGGCCCGCCCTCTTCTTTGCGTCCTCCTGGAGGCTGAAGTACTTGGGAATCGCGACAGCAGCCAGGATCCCGAGGATCACCAGGACGGCGATGATCTCGATCAGCGTGAAACCTTTTTGATTTTTCATTTTGCTAAGCATCTGAAACCTCCTTGATATCTCGTTTATGCCTTATTTATTATTAATTCCTTCTTATATTCGTAAGTGTTACTGAATCCCCCGGTCCCGGGTAACGGTATTCCTTTTCAGCTCCATTCGATTTACCCTGACCCTCTACAGCACCCTTGATCTCCGCCGCACCGCATATCGTCTTTGACGCCGGAAAACTTTAGGAAACCTCTGACCTTAAAGATGCCTGCGATACCAATGACCTCAAAGAGCTTGTTACCGCATCCTAAAATTTCGCTCACCGTGGGATGCCTTTACGCCATCGAAAAAGCATTATCCATGCCACGTATCGGATAAAAACCAGAACTAAATTAGAATGCCGAGTGAATTCAAACAATTAATAATCAATTTTTGTCGAGCCGCCTTTGGTTTGAAACCTGATAAATATAAAATACTTACAATTATTGAAGTAAGCCCTACAATTTATGTAGATTTCTTTATTGCCGTGACATCGATGTCGTATTTCTTTATCCTGTGCCAGAGACTTCGCTCCTTGATCCCCAGAGACTGGGCGGCTTTGACCTGCACACCATCGGCCCGGATCAGTGCATCAACGATTATTTTCTTCTCAATATCCTGCAGTCTCTCATCGATGGAGGCCGTCTCGGGCAGTTCATTCACGGACTGACCGAGGACGCCACCCGTCATCTGAGGGGGGATATGGTGGATCTGGATGATGCCGTTTTCAGCCATCACGGCCGCCCGCTCAATCGTGTTCTGAAGTTCCCTGATGTTACCCGGCCAGCTATAACCAATCAGGGACTGCAGTGCCGCGGGTGAAATCTTCACCGGCTTTGAAGCCCTGGAGAGGAAATATTCCGCAAGAAGGGGAATGTCCTCACGCCTTTCCCTCAAGGGAGGCAGGTATAGAGAGAGGACGTTCAACCTGTAGAAGAGATCCTCCCTGAAGGATCCATCCTGAACGAGCCTGGGGAGTTGCTTGTTGCTGGAGGCCATGAAGCGGACATCGACCCTGATGGAACGGGTCCCCCCGACCCTTTCAAATTCCTTTTCCTGAAGGACGCGAAGGAGCTTGGCCTGTGTGGCCAGTGGCATATCCCCGATTTCATCGAGGAGGATGGTCCCGCTGTTGGCGAGCTCGAACTTGCCTTTTTTCTGTGCCGTAGCCCCCGTAAAAGACCCTTTTTCGTGACCGAACAATTCGCTCTCCAGCAACCCCTCGGGAATGGCCACACAGTTGAGTTTCACGAAGGGTCTATCCTTGCGCATGCTGTGATGATAAATGCTCTGGGCGATGAGTTCTTTACCGGTTCCGCTCTCTCCCGTGATGAGCACCGTTGCATCCGTCGGCGCGATCTTCAAAACCTGGCTGAAGATGCCCCGGACGGCTTTGCTCTGTCCGACGATTTCGGGGAAAAGCTCTTTGGCTTCGACCTTGCTCAGGATGTTGGTGACCTGTTCAAAGACCGTGTTGAATGCTGAGAGGTCGTCGCCCTTTGAGCTCTTCACGCTTTCGATCTGGGATTTCGGGAAAACGGGAAGGTTTTCCGTTCTTTTGATGAACTGTTTAATCGGCTGCAGTATGAGCCACGTGATGAGCAGCGCGCACAGGAAGGTGAAGACGGCGATGCCCAGGCTCCACCACTGGAGATAGGATATGGACTCCACCGGATACTGGGCATAGGTCTCCATCATCCGGTAAGTGATGATGATCGCGAAGATGGCGATCCCACTGAAGATCACCGGAATGAGAACATAAAGGCTGACGTTGATCTTGGGACGCTTCATGGCATCGAGTACCCGGTAAAGTTCTCAACGAATCCCTGCCCAATCGATCTCCGGTCCAGCCTCTGTTCGAGAAACAGGCGACCGACCGCTGGAACGAATATCAGAACCCTTTCCGCGCAACCTGTGTGAGGTCCCACATCGGAAGGAATATGGCCAGGGCGAAAAAGCCCACCACCGCCGCGAGGCCGACCACCAGAATCGGGCCCACGGCTTCGGATAACCGCTGAACGGAATAGGTCACCTCATCATCATAGTGAGTCGAGACAGCCCGGAGCATTTCATCCAACTGGCCCGACTCCTCGCCGATAGAGACCATCTGGATCACCATGGGGGTAAAGTATTTTGCCACATTGAGAGGACCCGAAATGCCTCTTCCCTCCTCCACGCGGTCGCGAACCCGGTCGAATTCCTTTGCAATGGCGGAGTTGCCGATGGTCCCGGAGAGGATCTGCAGGGAAGTCATCACGGGGACACCGCTCGACTGAAGGATGGAAAAAATGCTTGCAAACCGTGACATGGCCGCACGAATGAAGAGGGGGCCAGCGAGCGGAAGCCTCAGAAGGAAGGCATCTCTCACGTATCGACCCTGCGGCGTCTTGAAATACATCCGCATCCCCGCAATCCCCACAACGACAACGGCCAGGCAGATGTACCAGTAGTTGCTGAGCACAGTGTATAGCACCATGCACACTCTCGTCGGCCAGGGAAGATCGAGCCCCGCCCTGGAAAAGATCGTCACGAATCGAGGGATGACGAAGGTGAGCAGCACGAAAAAGGCGATCCCCAGCGCAATGAGCACGATCATGGGGTATTGCATGGCCGATCGGATATCCGACCTGATCTTGTGCTCATGCTCCAGGATATAGATCATCCGTTCCAGAACCTCGGGGATGTTGCCGCTGGTCTCGCCGGCCTTGATCATGCTCCGGTAGAGGGGCGTGAAGGTGTCCGGATGTTTCGCCAGGGCATCCGAAAAGGTGGCCCCCTCCTGGATGTCGCTGGTGATCCCCGTGATGATCCTCTTCAGTTTGGGATTCTGAGCCTGATAACCCAGGACTTCGAAAATACGCATGATCGGCACACCCGCCTTGAACATGGTCCGGAACTGCTTGGTGAAAAGAATGAGCTCCGTCGCTTTGATCGCGGTCAATCTGGACTGGAGGAGAGAGAGTGCCAGGCTCCGTCCGATCCCTTTCTCGGAAATCTTCCTGACCCTCGACGGGATGTAGCCACGAGTGGCGAGCAGGGTGTTCGCCATCTCGAGCGTTTCTGCCTCGATGACGCCGGATAGGGCCGCGCCGCTATCCGTGATCGCTTCGTATGAGAATTTGGGCATATGGAATCCTCTTATCCGTTACAAGTAATCCAGCCGGACAGAAATCTTTAGACCATCACTGCCGAGGCCGCTTCCTCCAGCGTCGTGACGCCGCTCAGGACTTTCAGGACGGCATCATCCTTCAGGGTTCGAAGCGTTCCCGCCTGCTTGGCCGCCCGGTTAATCTCCTGAGCCGATGCCCCTTTGAGAATCATCTCCTGAACCATTTCATCATTCAGAAGAATCTCGAAGATTCCCGTTCGTCCCCTGTAACCCGTTCCCATGCAGGCGGGACATCCCCGGCCGCGCTGGAACTGGGCGTCCTTCACCCCGTTGAGACCCCAGGCTTCAACGACCTTTTCATTCGGCTTGTAGGGTTCCTTGCAATAGGTACAGATGGTCCTCACAAGCCGCTGGGCGAAGGAGACGAGCAAAACCGACGAAACCAGGAACGGTGCGATACCCATATCGAAAAGGCGGGTAATCGCACCGGCGGCATCGTTGGTATGAACGGTGCTCAAGACCCTGTGGCCCGTCAGCGCCGCCTGCACGGCGATGCCTGCCGTCTCGCCGTCTCTGATCTCGCCGACCATAATGACGTCCGGGTCCTGCCGGAGAATCGACCTCAACCCGCTGGCAAAGGTCATCCCCGCCTTTCGGTTCAGCTGCACCTGCCTCACCCGCTCGACCCTGTATTCCACCGGATCCTCCAGCGTGATGATGTGAATATCCGGCCTGTTGATCTCCTTGATGATGGCGTAGAGGCTTGTGCTCTTGCCGCTACCGGTGGGGCCCGTGCTGAGAATCATGCCGTAGGGCTTGTTGGCGATGGAATCGATCTTGTCCTTGTCATCCTTGGCCATGCCCAGACGATCCAGGGAGTACACACCGGCACCCATATCGAGAAGTCTCAGGACCAGGTTTTCCCCGTAGATCGTCGGGATCGAAGAGACCCTGACGTTGATCTCCTTATTTTCCATTTTGACCGTGAATCGCCCGTCCTGGGGGACCCTCGATGTGGCAATATCCATATTCGCCAGAATCTTGATCCTGGATATGATGGGCAGGAACATGGGCTTGGGCGGTGCGGGGACCTCGTGGAGCCTCCCGTCAATCCGGAACCTCACCTGAACATTCTTCAGTTGCGGGCTGAGATGGATGTCGCTCGCCCCCTCCCGGACGGCCTGGGAGATGATGGAATTGACCAGTCGCACGATCGGGGCCTCCTCGGCCATCATCGACAGAGAGCTTACCTGCAGATCGTCCGTCGAGGGCCCCGCGAGGTTATCGGCATCCGTACCCGAATCAATCTTGAGTTCCTCGATGCTCTCCAGCACCCCGCCGAGTCCCGATTGCATCCCGTAGATCTGGCCGATGAGCTGGTTCAGTTCACGTTCCGTGCAGACTACGGGCTCCACTTCATGGTTGGTGAGCATTTCAATGGCATCCTGGGCGTTGATATCCACGGGATCGATCATCGCGACGGTCAGGAGGTGACCCTTTTTCTTCAGCGGCGCAACCTGGTATCTCTGGGCGATATCCGAGGGAACAATCTGAACCAGTGTGATATCCACAGGGTACTTGTCCGGATGATATTTTTCGATCTTCAGCTGCTGACTGAGTACATCGATGATCTGATATTCGGTCAGGGTCCCCTGCTGAATGAGATATTTACCCAGCTTGAGACCGGTTTTCTTGTGATCCGTCAGCGCCTCCCTGAGCTGTTCGTCCGTCAACAGCTTGGCCTCTACGAGCATTTCCCCCAACTTCTTTCTGACTTTCACTGTCCCTACCTTCCTTGTCATTCTTTCACCCCAGATCGGCAAAGAATACGGTTCCTTCACCCCACTCACTGACGATCTTTGCTGAAGTGGCGATTTTCTGTGGAAGACTCTTCACCGCCTTCCGGGCCGACTTTTCATGGTTAAAGCCCTCTTCCAGAAGGATGGAAAACCGCAGTCCTTCCTCGCGGCTCCAGAAAGGAAGTATCCTGGTCCGGGCCACATGGACCGTGTAATGATGGATGTATTCATAGGCATCTTCCAGTGTTTCCATTTCCGCGAGCTGTACCCAGTAAGCGGCATGCTGATCAGGCCTGGAAGACGCGGGGAGGGCCGGAAAACGGACCGCGTCTCCAGCCTGCACCTTATTAATGTCCTTGATTTTCAAATTGGCTTTCGAAAGACTTTCAATGTGCACGTCCGCAGACGAACCGTACAGCTGCTGGAGAATTTGCCTGCAGGAACTCCTCTTCTTCATGGTCAGCTGACCCAGCGATTCGGGCATTTCTTTTCCCCGCATGGATTCTACCGAAGGAGGCGGTATGGGAACTGAAGGCATATCCACCGAAAGCCTCGCCGATGGGCCTGCCTTGTTTTCCCGAGGTTCCTGATTCGAGTTTTCAAGGGAAGCCTCCCGAATCTCCTGCCCTGCCGGATTGCCATCAGCGGCTGGCATCGAAGAAGAAGTGGCCGGTGAGATAACCGAACTCTGCAGGCTTGCTGCATCTTCTCTCTGCAGCGCCGCGATTCCGGACTGTTGCATCTTTCTGGTCAGCCAGGTGGACGGTTTCTCGAAGGTCAATCCCAGGACAAGCGCCGCAAAGGCAATACAAGCGGGGACGAGGGCAAGGCGCCATGTTTTGACAACGGGTCTTCCCGGTGCAGCGGCCTTGATACAGGAACGTACGAGCGACCAGTCGGCCCGCTTTTGATCCTGGACAATCATCTTCAGGAGAATTTGGTGACCGAGCATCATGATCTTTCTCGGGTACCCGCCGGTGGCCCTGTAGATGGCCCAGAGTGCGGGTGAGGTGAAGAGGATCGGGTTTTTCCCGGCCTCGCTGACCTTGTCGATACGGAACCGGATCATGGCCCGCGTCTGGCTGAAGCTGAGCGGTTTCATGACATAGTAGAAATTCACGCGGTCAGCGAAATTGGCATGTTCATCGAGAATTTTTTTGAATTCCCTCTGGGCGAAGAGGACGATCTGGAGGAGTTTGGACGTATTGGTTTCGTAATTGAGAAATTCCCTCAGCAGCTCGATGCAAAAGGGAGGGAGTTTCTGCCCTTCGTCGATGATCAGGACGACGACCCGGTCCTTGTGAATCCCCTGGTGGAAGAGATAGTCCTTGATGTTTTCCTTGAGCCGCCACTCGCTCGATGCCGCCTCGCTCGTGTAAACCCCGAACATCCTGGCAACGGCGACAAGAAACTCGAGGGCGCTGCTGAAGTCGGGATCCAGAACGAGATACATCTCGACGTTCCCCTCGCCACGGAACTTGCGAATGAGCATCCGCGAGAGGGTGGTCTTGCCCGTTCCCACGTCACCGACGACGACGTTGAGCCCCCGGCGAAGCCGGATGGAAATCTCGAGCTTTTGCAGGCACTGGACGTACTGAGGGGCTTGATAAAAAAGATCCGGCTCGGGCGAGTTGGAAAAGGGCTCGCTATTCAGTTCTAGCAGTTTGTAGTAACTCATTCCTTTACTTTCCGGGAGCCTCACCGGAATTCGCCGGTTTTTCCGGCAAGGGAGGTTGTTCCGCAGGTTTCTTAGTCTCCGGGGCCTCGCCTGCGACCTGCAGCTTGAGGATATGCGGCGTGATGAACACGAGGACTTCCTGGAATAACTTATCTGAACTATCTGTCGCAAAGAGCCACCCGAGACCCGGGATGTCCTTCAGGCCTGGTATTCCTGTGTTGCTTAAAGTCGTAGTCTGTTTCGTGAGACCGGATATCACGATCGTCTCGCCGTCCTGCACAATGAGCGTGCTCTCCGTTTGTTTCTTGATGATGTAAGGGTTCCCCTGGACGGTCCGGGTGATGTCCACTTCATCCTTCTTCACCTTGATCTTCATCTTCAGGTTCTTGCCGTCGATCACGTGCGGCGTGACCTCGAGTCGAAGCACGGCGTCTTCGAATTTCACTTCCTGCGTGATCGTGCCCCCCGTCGTGCTGGTCGCCACATAGGGCACCCGTTCACCGTTTTCCGTGAAGGCCGTCTGGCTGTCGAGTGTTGTGATGGAGGGGCTCGAAAGGATGTTCAGCTTGCCGTCCCTCTGGAGGGCCTGCAGCTGCATTTCAAGAAAACTGCCGCCGATCGTCCCGAAGAGCAGCCCCAGGGAGCCAGTGCCGCCTGCCGCTAAAATCTTCGTTGGATCGACGGGAAAGTTCACAGCGTTCCCCTGCCCCCCGATACCGGTTGCACCGAAGGTCGGGGTATACTGTCCGGCAAGCGGGCTTGTCCCGGTCGTGCCCCCGGAACCGCCGGGCGTGATGAAGTAGCTATTTCTGTTGATGGTGTTGCCGTAAATGCCGCCCCACTGAACGCCCAGGTCGCGGGCCGTATCCTTCGTCGCTTCGACGATGTTCGCCTTGATCGTGATCTGCGGTATGGGCTTATCCAGTTTCTCGAGCATGGGCTTGATCCGCTCCAGGTCATCCCGGGTGGCCTGGATGATCAGGGCATTGGTGTGCTCGTCCACCGTGACGGAGCCGCGGGGTTTCCCGGTGCTGTCTTTCGTCAGAAGTTCCTTCACGCTCTCCTTCAGCTTGTTGGCTTCGGCAAAATCCACAGTCACGATCATGGTGACGAGTTTCTGGGATCGTCTCCTCTCCACGGTTGATGCCAATTTGATGTCCTGTTCCATGTCCTCTAGCGTCATCACCCGGATGATGTTCCCTTCCCAGGTGTAGACCAGGCCGTTGGTCCTGATAATACCCCTGAAAGCCTCGTTCCAGGGCTCGTTATTGATGTGGATGCTGCTCTGGCCTTTGACGCCGGATTTGATCAGGATGTTCTGATCTGCGGCCTGCGACATGGCCCGCAGGATGACATTGATGTCCACGTTGTGCATCCGGAGGGTGACCCGCTTGGTGGGCAGAGGCCTTTCCCTTGTTGCCATGACTTGCTTCTCTGCGATCTCATCGGGTCCCATCGGCGGGGTCTCAATGACCCTCTCCCTGGCCGTTGGCGAATGCCCCTTGGACTCATCGGCCAGCGTGCCCCATTTTTCAAAGAAGGGGTCTTTCTTTATCGAATTGTCCTGGGCGCAGCCCGTTAGCATGAGACCCAGGCCAATCACAAAGACCCAACACCAGGCTCCTTTTTTCATTCTTGTCACTTTCAAGGCTCTTCTCCTTAAAAAGTCTCCTGCTGCAGTGGAATGGTGATATTTCTGCTCTGCTCCCTGTCCACGACGATGACCCTGGTCGAGTCGATCTGTTTCAAATAATAGGCGCCCGTTAATTCCAGCTTGTCACCGATCTCATAAGGATTGCCGTTAATGACGGCCACCCGTTTCACCCCGAGGTCCACATAACCGGAATAGATGATGTCCGGACCTTTGCCCCCGCCGGCGGGCTTATCCTTTGCCGAGGCAAGGACCCCCTTGTAGAAAGGATCGATTTCCCAGTTGGATTCCGCCCGCGCGATGACATAGGAATCCGGTTCCACCGTTTCGTCTTTCTTCAGGCTGTTTGAGATCTCCGTCATCATTTTCGCCGAATCTTCAGACTTGCCCCCGGTCACGGCCACCGTGGGGGCGCTCGGTGCCGAGAGGAAAACATAATAGACGGCGAAGAAAAGGATGCATGCGCTCATGACAGCCAGAATGATTTTTTCCCGTTTTTTCATCCAGCAAGCCTTATCAGACGATGTGGAGATCCCGATCCCTGTAGGACGAAACCCTCCACGCGCAGCAACTCACCCCACGGCCACCCACAATTTGAGGCGGAACTCTTTACCGACCGGCATGGTCTGTATCTGGATTTCTCCCAGATGCTCCAGGTAAGGCACATTTCCGAGCGAAATCAGATAATTCCGGAAACTGAAAAAATCTCCCTTTAAAGCCGCATTGACCACCAGAAGCCCGGACCCCCCTGCCAGCGAGTTAATGTCCGGTGTGATGGAAACGACCTCGAGGTTGGCTTTTCTCGCCAGATCCGCGAATATGGTCGTGATCTGCTCGTGTTGTTCCTTGGGCAACTTGGCCCTGGCGGGGAATGGCAGATGCTTCTTCGCCTTGACCTTGATCTTCTCTATGAGCTCCTTATACAGCGGCGCCATGACACGCTGCTCCTCGATATCGGCCCTGACTTTATTGATGTCACTCTCCAGATCGTTCAGGGATCTGTGGTTGTAAAAGCCGATGACAAAGAAGATCAGAATGGCGACCACCCCGACCAAAAGGTACGAAAGGCTTCCTTTCAATGTCTCGAGTATTTCCTTGGGCTTCATCCGGCGACCTATATCATTTTGACTGTCAGGTTAAAAAGCAGAACCTCGTTTTGCCCACGGTTTATCTGGTACGCTTCAACACTGGTTTTTTGTACCTTGGTTTCCTTGAATAGAGGGGAACTCTGCAATTTGAGCACGTAGGAGGAAAGGAGGCTTTCGAGTTTGCCCCGTTCGCCCAGGACAATGCCCTCGATCTCCAGGTGTCTCGCCCGGCCCATATCCTTTTCGCCTTCCTTGACGGGCTCCTTTTTGGGGGTGCCCTCCGGATTTTTCAAAGCGGGGACCGCCGCCAGGTCTGTTCTCATTTTGAGCAGCCGGATATGCGAGGGGGTGAGGGCCGCAAGTTCGCTGATGACCGCCATACCGATGTACCTCTCGCTGTAGTTCCTGGTGATCTTCTGCTCTTCTTTCACCTTGGTGGCGATTTGAAGGATGAAGTTCTTGTCGATTCTCGGATTGTAGCGATCCAGTTCATTCCTGAGGCTTTCATACGTTGCCTTTTTCTGGTCTACCAGATGGCCCTGCCAGTAGAAGACGCCTGTTCCCAAAAGAACGAAAAGTAAAGTACCCAGCATGATGACGCGGTTGGCCCGGGCCGTCTGGATCATCTTCGCCTTGGCCTTGTAGGTGAAGGTCAGGTTGGGCGTGCGTGAATTGTCCGACAAGGCCAGCCCCACCGCCGGCGCAAAAGAAACCCTCTCGGAAACAGAGGACGGGGGATTGATATCGTAGACGGAGGAGTTGGCCAGAGACAGGGCATCCATGATCCCGCTTTCGATGCCCAGTTGATCGCCAATGTAGTCTACCAGCGGCTTATAACCGTCGATGACACCCGCGATGTATATCTTGCCGACCCTTTCCGCGCCGACGTTGGCGAAGGTTCTCTCGACCTGCCTGACGAGCCGCTCGATGGCCGGCAGGATCATGGAGAAGATTTCCTCTTCCTTGAGCTGATACCCGAAGTCCTCACGGCTCAGGGGCGGAGCATCCGGATTGAGGCTCGTCAGAAGCTTGTGCGCCTGTTCTACCGTCAGACCCCGGTCGGTCTCCGTAACGGATGCCTTCTCTGCCGGGGCCTTTTTCTTCTTTTCGTTGAAACTCTCAACGAGCGCCTCGACCATGCTGCTGAGCCCCGCTTTGATCCCGCGGGTGAGAACCAGGTTGCCCTTCGAATACATGTCGATGCGGGACCAGTCCCTGCCGATATAGAGACTCGCCGTGACATCCCCCACAACAGAGAGCCACCCGGTCCGGAACAGATTTTGAATGGCGAAGGGGGCGATGGTGACCCCGGCCAGATGGTAACCCGCATCGGAAAAGAGATTCTGGACAGCCTGCACTTCCGACCTGGGTGTCGTGTGGACCAGCACGGAGGTTTTCTGAACGCCCTGCTCGGTAATGTCCCCCTGGACGTCAAAATCGAGGATGGTTTCGCTGTCCTCGAAGGTCGCTTCCTTTTTGACAGTCCAATAGACCGCGTTTTCAACCTGCTTTGGGGGAACCTTCGGTATCTTGATAAACCGGACATCAACCTTGGAAGAGGGAATGAGGGTCCAGATCCTGAGATGCTTTGAGGTGCCGCAGAACTTGTTGAGTTCCGACTTGATAAAGCCTGTAAATTCAAAGGACCCGACCGATGCCTTCGGGAGCCGCACGGACCTGTAATCAAGCAGTTTCCACTGACTCTCAGAAACCTCCTGGATTTTAACCATCCGGAGACTCTGGGACCCGACATCAACACCGACGGTCACTTTGGAATCGAAGGGTCTGAAACGGAATGCCTTCAGGGAAGGTCTCTTTCGCTTGACCTTGACCTCCGCATCCGTTTTTTCGGCGCCGGAATCTTTTCTGCCCCGAATGACGTCCAGCAGTTTCTCTGTCGAATTGATTTCCCGATCCGATTCCATAATCATACCATTTCGGTCACTACCCATTCAATCAACGAAATCAACAGCACCGTCGGCGTAAAAACACGACTTCGATCGGAGCAACAAAATGTGAAACCGCTCAAAATATCTGAAAACATTATCTAATTAATCTTATTTGTCAAGGATTTTTAGCAAGGTAACCTTTTCCCCTTCATTCGGGAAAAACCATTCACCGTGCCCCCACATCCAAGTACGAAACCGCAAGATATTATTTACGCTTTTGACTTCCCAATCCTGAAGCCCCTAACTCCAATTTTTGAAGAAATTCCAGAGGCCTCGAAGAAAATAAGCAGATTGCGTGCCAGAGCAATCGCACCTTGTGAAAAGTTGCCGCTTCTTTGACGATCCATAATCTTGTTAAAAAACTTGCCAAGATTACTTACAACTTATTGATATCACTACAATAAAAAATTAATTATTCTCCCAAGCAAAGACCGGGCGCAGACATAAACGGCGCCGTGCGGGGATATTCAAGCGACGCTCCCGGTCAATCTCTTGAAAAGAATACGAATTTTTGACTTTGACCCGAAGTAACCCTCATTTACTTTATCTTGAAAAAAGTCCCTCTTTTGATTACATAAGATGGAGTCGCTTCTATGCCGAAAAGGAATGAATCTGATGATTGGGCAATGCGGAGGACCATGAAAAATCTCTCGATCAGAACAACAGCCAGATTCCAGATGATGGACATTACGGACGACGTAAGAAAAGTGGTGCGGGAGAGCAAGGTAACAAGCGGCCTATGCTTTGTCTTTGTCCCGCATACGACAGCCGCCGTTACGATCAATGAAAATGCCGACCCTGACGTTCCGAGAGACATCCTGGCGGAGCTGGACAAGGTCATCCCCCTGCACGACAACTACAGACACAGGGAAGGTAACGCAGCCGCCCACATCAAGGCCTCTCTTGTCGGGGCCTCGCAACAGGTCTTCATTGAGAAGGGGGACCTTGTTCTCGGGACCTGGCAGTCTGTTTTTTTCTGCGAATTCGACGGACCCAGGACGAGGCGGGTTCTCGTCAAGGTGATTGAGACCCTTTAAGGCGGACCAGCCTCTTTGCGGCCCTAAGTAACACGCCATCACACCGGCGAGGGGATGCTTTCAGCAGGGACCTCAGCACATGGGAAATAACAGGGTAACCATCCTCGGGTCAGGCACGGTTGTTCCCTCACTTCGAAGGAGCTCATGCTCGGTTCTCATTGAATACGGGGAATCGAAGCTTGTCCTCGATCTCGGAGTCGGGACCATGAGGCGCCTGCTCGAAGCAGGAGTGGCCATTTCCGAGGTTACCCACCTCCTCTTCAGTCATCTCCACCCCGATCACACCGGAGAATTCATCTCCTTCCTCTTCGCCACAAAGTACCCCGAAACCTACAGGCGCAGGACCCCCTTCCGGGTCGTCGGCGCCCTCGGGCTCAAGGACTTTTATGAAAAATTGAAGGGGGTCTACGGCGAGTGGATCATCCTTGAGGAAGGGCTGATGTGGATCATTGAACTGAATGCCTCCGGTCCCGATCGACTCTCATGGGAGGGGCTCGAGATCCTCAGCCTGCCCATGAGCCATATTGCAAGCAGCATCGGCTACCGGGTGCAGTTCTCAAAAGGTTTCTCTGTCGCCTATTCGGGGGATACGGACTATTGCGAGAACCTGATCGCACTGGCGAAGGGAGCGGATCTTTTCATCTGCGAGTGCGCCCTCCCCGATGAACTGAAGGTCACAGGACACCTGACACCATCTCTCGCCGGGGAAATCGCGACCCGCGCCGGCGTCAAAAGGCTCGTCCTGACCCATTTCTACCCGGAATGCGATTCCGCAGACATCGAGGGGCAGTGCCGGAGGAGTTACCGGGGTCCCCTCGTCCTGGCGCAGGACCTCACGTCATTTGAGATCCCATCCTGAAAACGACCCACCGAAACGGACCAAAGGGAAAAAACGGCAGTCAGCCCGCAGGCCAATCTTTAAGCAGCATGGTGCCTCGGTAGAGGTAGTATAGACCGATCATCTGGACCACATGGTAGAGATCGTTGTGATTGAAATGCCTGTGGAGGGTGAGGCCGCTTCTCTGGATGATGGCGGCCGCAAAACTTACCAGGATCCCCGCAACGACGAGGCCTGATCCCGCAAGCCCCCTGGAAAAAAGATCATAGAGCATCACCGTCAGGACGACCAGCATGGTGGCCGTGTAAAAAAGGACGGCCCACAGGAAACGGTCATCCCGGAGAATGATGATTGCGTACAGGGCGAGCAGGAGGACGGCCAGCCATTCAAGGAGTTGAACGGACTGGACGGAAAAAGCGTGATACGCCGTTGCCAGGAGCAGAAAAAAAGCAGCAGCCCCCAGGGACAGGAGTGTGGCACGCCACAGGAGCCTTCCAGCCGCGACGGACAGGTGTCGCCCCAGGCCGTGTGACAGGGCACCCAGCAAGGCGCCGAGGCCCATGACCCAGAAGGCATAGGAAAAATAAAGATGGACGTTCATGTGCCACAGTTCGTGCTGCCGGCCCAAACGAATGGCAAAATAGACGGCCAATGCCGACAGGATCAAATCTGTCGCGACCGTCATGGGTTCGTGAATCAGGACTCTTTGGGATGGATGGGTCTCCACGATGGCCCCTGCCCTTTGTCGAAAATGTCGTCTAATTCGGGCGGATCTTTTCCTCCTCTCGAAAAGAAAACCGACCCTCTTCGTCCTCGGTGAAATAGCGGACAGGGTTGGGAAGGGCGGCGTACACTTTCCGGAGATCGCCGGTCCTGATGCGCATGCTGCGGGTGGGAACGGCGGGGTTGAACATGAAATATTCCGCCTTGAAGATATCCTCGTCGATGTAATAGGGCAGCTCTTCACGGATGTGACCGAAGGGCGAGACGGCCCCCGGCTCACACCCTGTCCATCGGGTCAGTTCCTCCAGCTTCGCAAAACGGATGTCCTTCGTTCCGAACTCTTTTTTGAAGAGTCGCGCGACGATCTCCTTCTCCGCCATCGTGACGACCAGGTAATAGCGCCCCTTGGCGTGGAAAAGAATGCACTTGCTGCTCGCACCGCTCCACCCCGCCTGCTGACGGAAGTGCTGCGAGTCTTCACAGCCGCTCACCGCCAGATGATCAATTTCTTCAAAAGGAATTTCCAGACGCTGTAACATCCGCCTGATATTCTCATAGACACTCACGGTGCTTCATCCACCTCCACGCAGGTCCCCAACTCACGCTGTCTGCTTTTACTTTTATGTGAAGCCACAGACAGGATCAAGAAGAAAGTTCCGGCGATATTCCCGGAGCGTCACTTCAAAAGGCCTTGTGGGATCTTCGGGGATCATGCTATGGGAATTCCCCGCAGACCGTGATATCGCCCGGGAGAGGATAACCTATGGCCACTTTCAAGATTGCGACCTACAACGTGAACTCCATTCGCAACCGTCTCCACATCGTCATCCCCTGGATACAGAAGAACAGGCCCTCCGTGATCTGCTTCCAGGAAACCAAAGTGGAGAATGACAAATTCCCCGCGGAGGCTTTCGAAACCACCGGCTACACCGTGGTTTTCAGGGGGAAGAAGGGTTACAACGGTGTGGCCATTGCCTCCCTCGAAAAGCCCGGGGAGGTGCGCTTCGGCCTGAACGACGGCGGTCCTGCCGACGGGGATCGTCTCATCCGCGGCGTCTTCTCCGGCATCCCCGTCGTCAACACCTATGTGCCCCAGGGGGAGAAGACTGACAGTCCCAAATTCGCCTACAAGCTGCAGTGGTTCGCGCGCCTCAGAAAATTCTTCTCTAAACATGACTCCGCCAAGAAGCCACTCATCTGGTGCGGGGACATCAACGTTGCCCGGGAGGAGATCGATGTCCACAATCCGAAGAGGCTTTTGGGGCACGTCGATTTCACGCCCGAAGTCTGGGAAGCCTTCGACTCCGTTTGTGCCTGGGGCTTCACGGACGTCTTCAGGAAGCATCACCCGAAGGAGCCCGGCCATTACACCTTTTTCGACTATCGAATCCCCAGGACCGTCGAAAGGGGGCTGGGATGGCGCGTGGATCACATACTTGCCACCGCCCCGCTGGCGAGCCGCTCCGTCGACGCCTATATCGACATGAAGCCGAGAACAGCCGAGAAACCATCGGACCACACCATCCTTGTCGCCGAGTTTAAGATCTGAAATGATGGCGGAGCCCCCCCACAAAGAAGAAGATCTTCCGGCCATCGTCAGAGACGGCGCGAAGGCTGCATGGCCCATCTGCCTCGGTTATTTCCCTATCGGGCTTGCCTTCGGTGTCATTGCCAGTAAGGCCGGCCTCACCCCCCTTGAGATCGGTCTGATGTCCCTTCTCGTTTTTGCCGGAAGCGCCCAGTTCATCGCCGTCTCCATGCTGACCGGGGGGGCCGGTCTGATCCCGATCGTGATGACAACCTTCGTCGTGAACCTCAGGCACCTCCTCATGAGCTCCTCCCTGTCCGTCTTCCTGCGAGATCTCGGGACATGGCGGATGGCGCTCTACGGCTACGGGATCACCGATGAGAGCTTTGCCGTCAACCTGACCCGGTTCCGGGACGAAGAGTGGGACTGGAGACGCGCCCTTGTCGTCAATCACCTCTCAAACGCCGCCTGGGTGGGGAGCACCATTCTCGGGGGGTACGCGGGTGAATTCATCCCCCACGGGGCCTTCGGGATCGACTACGCCCTCATCGCCATGTTTCTCTGTCTCCTCGTCTTCCAGCTCAGAGGCGCCCTGTACTGGCTCATCGCGGCTCTGGCAGGCGGATTGGCTGTTTTCATCTCGATCATCCTTCCGGGCAATCTCTACATCGTCATGGCCTCGGTGCTCGCGGCCACCATCGGTGTTCTGATCAGGAGACCATCCAAGGCGCCGGAGGGATCCCCCTAATCTGCCACGCTCCAATGGATGGAATATGAGATTCGAAATTCTTGTACTCTCCTTTTTCATGGGCCTCGTCACCTACATTCCGCGGTGGCTTCCGCTGGCTTTGCTTTCAAAGCGCAATCTGCCGTCGTGGTTCAAGACGTGGCTCGATTTCATCCCCGTGTCGATCCTGAGTGCGTTGCTCCTGCCGGCCTTGATCACGTCCGGTGAGCCCCGCCACCTTTATATCTTCCGGCCGGAACTCCTCGTCGCCCTGCCGACCTTCGCCATAGCCCTCAAGACAAGGTCCCTGGGGCTGACAGTTGTGGCGGGTATGTTCTTCTTCTGGCTCGCGGGAAGATTTTTCTGATGTCATGGTATCGGGTTTCCCATGAAGACGGTTTTCCATGGCCGTTTATGTGAAGCTTCTACGCACCGCCGGTGTATCTTTCACGGACCTGGGCAGAAATCATCCAAGAAGCGACGGTTTAAGGTCACCCTGAGCCATGCCCTCAGAGGTCGCACTTTTCGGCCTCTTTCTGGCACTCGTCTTCCTTTTTTTTCTCTCGCAGCCGCGTCTCCCGCCTGGCCTTCGCCTCCCGGTTTCTTCGCTTCTCATCCTCCGTCTCGATTAGCAGGGGCGGAATCTCCCTCGGACGGCCGTCTTCGCCCAGAGCCACAAAGGTTAAGTAGGCTGATGCCGTGTGACGAATCTCGCCGGAGAGGAGATTTTCGGACTCCACACGGACACCGACCTCCATGGATGAGCGACTGACCAGATTGAGACTCGCCCGCAAGGTCACAAAATCGCCGACGAAGACAGGATAATGAAAATCGAGCCGATCAATGGAGGCCGTGACGACGTTGCTGCGAGCGTGCCTGGCGGCAACGGCGCCCGCCGTCGTATCGATCAGCTTCATGATGATGCCGCCATGAACGTTGCCCGCCGGATTGGCATCCTGGGGGTTCATCTGCTGGGCCATGACCACGATGGATTCTCTGACTGTTTTCTCTTGCATGGAAGAACTCCTTTGAGAAGATTCGATCAGTCGCCGGGATTCTGGAAGGTCAGCCTTACCGGGTCATCGAGTATGGCCTTTCTGCGCGGGTCAAATTTCTTCCGATGGGCCATGTTCGTCACCCCGGATCAAAGGGGATAACCCGACGACCCCGAAGGGCGTTAAATGTACGTTTTTGCGCCGACATAACGCCTTTCGAAGTAACGGCTTGACAGGGAATCGACAGTGATCTTCCTGCCGTGGCCCGGTGCATGGATAAAACGGCCGTCACCGACGTAAACACCGACGTGGGAGACCTTCCCGTCCATCTTCGTACTGAAAAAAACAAGATCCCCCCTGGCAAGCTCCTGCCGTGGGACGGGATCCCCACTGCCGTACTGCTCCCTGGACGATCGTGGAAGCCTGAGGCCGTTCAGGTCGTAGACGGCCATCGTCAAACCGCTGCAATCGAATCCCTCATCGGGAGATGAGCCGCCGTAGAGATAGGGAACGCCGACGAAGCTTTCAGCCGTTCGAACGATTTCTTCCCGCAGGTAGGCGCTTCCTCGCACATCTCCCGTTGCGGCGGCATAATCCTGCGGCCGGACAATATAAAATTCGTCAATGACACCGGCGGATCTCAGGTGGGAAGCCTCCCGGCGGGCGTCCTCCCGGGAAGGGAAATTGCCGAAGCGGACCTTGTAGAGTCCCTTCCCGTAAACAAAATAATAGGCATCGATCCCCTCCCGTCTCAGGGAATCCGTGAGTCTCGCGGCATTTTCCACAACGGTAAAGACCCCCGCCTGAAGGGTGTAACCGGTTCGAGCAATACGGGTTTTGCTGACTTGGGGCTTCTGCTCGGGCGGTTTTGACACGCGTCCCGCGCAACCGGTCAGCATGACAAGACACAGGAGGGTAATGAAAAGTTCGGAGGGAACCGAAAACCTGAAATATTTTCCGAGTAATCTACTCATGGCGTCCGCTGACTTCCCTCGTGATCAATGCGCAGCACTCTCACGCCGGGAGATTTTAAATCGACGTCCAGCAGGAGATGGATCGTGAAATAGATACCAGAAATGGACGGCCGGGGCAACAAGGGAGAACGGACTCTCCTTGACAGGCTGACGCCCATCTCCTATAGTGATGAACAGGCTGAAGTCTGTTCCCCTGTTTTTTTAATGACCTCGTAACCCAAAAGGATGGGATGGATATGAGAACGTTCAGATTGCCGCAACCGGGTATTCAGAATGTCAGAGGAGTCGCTCTTTTCGTCGCCCTTTTCGGTATCCTCATCGCCCTCTGGCAGGCTATCGGTTTTGTCGTCGACTGGTACTGGTTCAAGGAAGTCGGTTATGAAAGCGTATTTTACACGACCGTTCTGGCGCAGCTCAAGCTGGCCGCCCTCTTCGGCTTTGCCTTTTTCGTCATCTTTTACACGAATCTTTTTTTAGCGCTTAGATTCTCCTCGCGACTCCCGGGCGTCGAAGTCGTCGGGGCGGAGGATTCCCCGCCGACGCCATTCGATAACCCCGGATTCAAAATGGTCATCCTGATCATTTCCCTTCTTTTCAGTGCCTTTGCCGCCCTGAACGCCATGGGGGAGTGGGAGAATTTTCTCAAGTTCACCCATGCCTCACCCTTTGGCGTCACGGACCCCGTCTTTGAACGGGATATCGGATTCTATGTGTTTCGCCTGCCCTTCTTGAATCATGTATACGGCTGGCTTTTTTTCGTGCTCCTATTGACGACGGCGGCCACGAGTTTCATCTATCTTTCACGCCGGTCCTTCATCCTTGTGCCCCC
>JAPLJU010000097.1 GCA_026388445.1 Deltaproteobacteria bacterium | reverse complement strand
AGAAGGACGAGACTTCGAAGGAGACGGAAAGGCCGATTGACGCCATCCTCGCAGAAGCCAAAGTCAAGGCGGAAGAGATGGTGAAGGCCGCCAAGGCGGAGGCCGAGAAGCAATCCAAGGCCATCATCGCTGAGGCCTGGACAAAGGCCGAAGAGGTCCTCAGCACCTCGGGCACTTCTGCCGGTGCCGTGAAGGAGGAAATCGAAAAACTCAAGAACCTCAAAAGCTGGCACGAGAAGGACTTCGCATCCTTCCTCACCTTCACGATCGAACTCATCGAATCCTGGAAGAAGGGGGCCGACAACGGCACGGCCATCAAGGCGCGGTCGGACACCGAATCCCTCCGGGGCGAGGTGGAAAAGCTCAAGAACTACAAGAATCAGCTGGAAAAATATTTCGACTCCTTCCTGAAATTCAACAAGAAACTCCTGGAATCCCGCGAGAAAGAAAGCGCCAACTGGGAAGAATTCAAATAAGATGATCCCGATTCGAGAAACCGAAGACGGAGTGCTGTTCAATATCCGGGTGCTCCCGAAATCCTCAAGGTCCGAGATCACGGGCATTCAGGACGATGCCCTGAAGATCAAAATCGCGGCACCGCCCGTCGAGGGAAGGGCCAACGAGGCCTGCATCGATCTTCTCGCTGAGAGGCTCGGGGTCCGGAAGGCGCAAATTTCCATCGTGTCCGGACATCAGTCGAGAAAAAAAACGGTCGCCGTCGCGGGGTTGAAAAAGAAAGATATTGAATCCCTCCTCTTTTCTGGTAAATAGACCGGCAAAGCACGGTCTCCTCGCTGTGCCATTCCCCTGCGAACCCTATGGATGATTTGAAGAGATCCGGAGAGACTGAAAACGCGCGCGTCGCCAAGGCGGCCGGGGTCGTCGGCCTGGCGACGATGTTGAGCCGAATCTTTGGCTTCATCCGGGACATGGTCGTTGCCGCCTTCTTCGGTGCGGGCTTCGCCACGGACGCCTTTTTCGTAGCCTTCAGAATACCCAACCTCCTGCGGCGCCTCTTCGCCGAGGGGTCACTGACCATCTCCTTTGTACCCGTGTTCACGGAATACCTGAAGACAAGGTCCAGGGAAGAGGCCCTGGAACTGGCGAACGTTTCTTTCACCGTGCTGTCCATCATCCTCGTCATCGTCTCCATCGCGGGCGTGCTGCTTTCGCCGCTCATCGTTTCGGTGATGGCGCCGGGGTTCCTCAAAACCCCCGACAAGTACGAGCTGACCGTCTTCCTGACGCGCATCATGTTTCCCTATATTTTCTTCATCTCCCTCGTCGCCCTCTGCATGGGCATTCTGAACTCCCTTCGACATTTTGCATCACCGGCCCTCTCCCCGGTCATCCTGAACATTGCGATGATCCTGGCAGCGCTCTTCCTGCGGGATTTTTTTGATGAGCCCATCCTGGCACTCGCCATCGGGGTGATGATCGGGGGATTTCTCCAGCTTCTCTTTCAGCTCCCCTTCCTGAGCCGGCTGGGCGTCCACCTCAAGCCCGATCTGAACTTCAGGCACCCGGGGGTGAAGCGCATTGGCTTTCTGATGCTCCCGGCCGTTTTCGGCGCCGCCGTCTATCAGATCAACATCTTCATCAGCACCCTGCTCGCTTCCTTCCTCCCCGAGGGGAGCGTATCGTACCTTTACTACGCCGACCGGCTTGTCGAGCTTCCCCTGGGTGTTTTTGCCATCGCCATCGGAACGGCTGCGCTACCGAGCTTTTCCGAACAGGCGACGAAGGGAGAATTCGGCGAAATGAAAAGGACGATCGCCTTTTCTCTGCGGCTCATGCTCTTCATCACCATCCCGGCCATGATCGCCCTGATCGCGCTGCGCGTGCCGATCATCTCCGTCCTCTTTGAAAGGGGGGAATTTGATCTGCGCTCAACGATTTTGACTGCCCAGGCCCTGCTTTACTATGCCGTGGGCCTCTGGGCCTTCTCGACGATCCGTGTCATCGTCGCCGCCTTTTACGCTCTCCAGGACACGAAGACCCCTGTCCGGATCGCCATCGTGGCCCTCATCGTCAACACGGTCATGAGCATCATCCTCATGTTCCCACTGAAACACGGGGGCCTCGCCCTGGCGACCTCCATCGCTTCCGCCGTCAATGTCGTCATCCTCTCCGCGATTCTCGCCCGGCGGATCGGCCGGTTTCTGGACCGGGAATTTCAGATGTCCCTTCTCAAGGTCTTCGTCGCGTCCTTTATCATGTGGGGAGCCATCGAACTTACCAGCTACCTCCTGGCCTGGAGAGATGACGGCCCCTTCAATGAAAGGCTCATCACCCTGACAGCGGCTATCGTCGTCGGATTGTTGACCTTCTTCATCGCCTCTTACCTGCTCAGGAACCGCGAAATGGCACGCGTCCTGGAGACCGCCCGCCGAAGGTTCGGCTGACCGCCAAGAAGCGGTAACCCCCGCCGGAGAAGGCCTAATCGCCCGTTTCGCTGAGACAAAACGGTTGACTTCAACCTATCAAAATGATAGGTGAAAAGGACATTTTTCGAGGGGGAAAAGACCATGCTGGACATGAAATTTCTGAGGGACAACTTGGACCTCGTCCGGAGAAAGATGCTCGAGCGGGGAAAGGAGATCGACCTGGAGCTCTTCATCAATCTGGATCGGAAGCGCAGGGATATCCTCCAGGAGGTGGAAACCCTGAGAAGCGAGCGGAACAAGGTCTCCAAGGAGATCGGCACCCGCAAAAAGAACAGGGAGGACGCTTCGGACCTCATCGCCCGGATGAGCTCCGTATCGGACCGGATCAAGGAACTCGAAGGGGGCCTCGAGAAGACCGAGGAAGACCTTCGGAACTTCATGATGGTCACCCCCAACATCCAGCATGAATCCGTCGCCTACGGTACCAGCCCCGAGGACAACCCCGTCGTCCGCCACTGGGGTGAAAAACCCAAATTGGATTTCGAACCCCAGGCCCACTGGGACATCGGCGAGGCCCTTAACATCCTCGACTTCGCCAGGGGTGCCAAGATCGCCGGGGCCCGGTTCACCCTTTATCGCGGCGCGGGAGCCCTTCTCGAGCGTGCACTCATCAACTTTATGCTCGATCTTCACACCACCGAGCACCACTACACGGAAGTGCTCACCCCTTTCATGGTCAACAAGGAGAGCATGACCGGAACGGGGCAGCTTCCGAAATTCGAGGAGGATCTTTTCAAGATCCAGGGGATGGATTACTACCTGATCCCCACGGCGGAGGTCCCCGTAACGAACATCTACCGGGAGGAGATTTTAAACGAGAAGGACCTGCCGTGCCTCCACGTGGCCTATTCGCCCTGCTTCCGGGCCGAGGCGGGTTCCTACGGCAAGGACACCCGGGGGCTCATCCGGCAGCACCAGTTCAACAAGGTGGAGCTCGTGAAGTTCACCACCCCCGAGACCTCCTACGATGAACTGGAAAAATTGACCCTCGACGCCGAGGACATCCTGAAAAAGCTGGACCTGCACTTCCGGACGGTCAGCCTCTGTTCGGGGGATCTCGGTTTTTCCGCCGCCAAGACCTATGACCTGGAAGTCTGGCTCCCGGGCCAGAACGTCTACCGGGAGATATCCTCCTGCAGCAACTTTGAAGACTTTCAGGCCCGCCGCGCGAGCATCCGCTTCCGCCGCGAAGCCACCGGCAGGGTGGAGTTCGTCCACACCCTGAACGGCTCCGGCCTCGCCGTCGGACGGACCGTCGTCGCCATCCTGGAAAACTACCAGCAGAAAGACGGAAGCGTCGTCATCCCCGAGGCTCTCAGGCCTTACATGCGAGGGCTTGACAAAATTAAGCCGTAGGTTAAACTCCCGTTACAACCGGCGGAAATGCCCGATTGCCCTTCACAGGAATGCGTGGGGTTTTCTTTGAAGGGATGGACCGGATAACCTTTTGACGACATCCCGGAGGGATGGCCGAGTGGTCTAAGGCGGCGGTCTTGAAAACCGTTAACCGAAAGGTTCGCGGGTTCGAATCCTGCTCCCTCCGCCAGAAAAAACATAAATTCGATATATTCGACGCGGAGAGTTGCCAGAGTGGCCGAATGGGTTCGCCTGCTAAGCGAATGTACGCCCTAAAAGGTGTACCGGGGGTTCGAATCCCCCACTCTCCGCCATTTCTATTTCAAAAACACGCGCCCTTAGCTCAGCTGGATAGAGCGTTGGACTACGAATCCAAAGGTCGAAGGTTCGACTCCTTCAGGGCGCGCCAGGAAAGGAAAAGGGTTGCGGCTCCAAATGCCGCAACCCTTTTTATCATTCGGGCGACAGGATCGTCCGGGCCGGTCGATCAAACACTGTCGTGCTATTTAAGCGTTTCAAACTTTCTCAGGGCTCTTCACGGTTCAAAGGGCGGGTCCGCTCCATGGGTCCTCCCGGTGAGGGAAGAGTCCCTGCGGATT
Source organism: Deltaproteobacteria bacterium (assembly GCA_026388445.1). Classification (GTDB taxonomy): domain Bacteria; phylum Desulfobacterota; class Syntrophia; order Syntrophales; family UBA2192; genus JAPLJU01. Next base: position 1,173 of record JAPLJU010000097.1, on the reverse strand, counting down.
CCTTTTCCTTGGTCGGCTTCGGTTTCGTTCCCTTTGCTTCGACTTTCTTCTGCCGATACTGCACGTAGGCGTCCCGGATGGCCACATAGGGATCTATGGCCGCATCTTTAAAAGATTCGTAGTCACCAATCCTCAGGGAGACATCGTTCACCTCCTGGTAACCCCTGACGGCCGTCCAGACGTACCACGGATCGAGATAGGAGATGGGGTAGGTAAAATAATCACCGACCCGCCCGACCGTATCCCGCGGGCTGGAGGGCCCCAGGATCGGCCAGACAATGTAGATTCCCTTCCCAAAAATGGGGTCAGGTCTATTTTCTTGACATGATGTTTTTTTACTGAGTTGATGTCCATTTATGGCATAAGAGCGGACTTGCTAAGACAAGGTCAAATCGCAAATAATACATATTGACCGGGTTCGGGCCCTCGATGACGCGCCAGTAAAATCAAGGGGTTAGCCGTTTGCGGTTAACCCCTTTTTGCTGTTTGGTCAACGCTTTGGTCAACACTTGCCAAGAAGTCCTGCATCTGGACTATAGCCTTCCTGGTGTCCTCTTCGTCAATCCGGTTGTACCGATCAAACATCTCCCTTGTAGAATGGCCCGTGATTTCCATAATGACCGATTCTATCGTCTGCCTATTTGCTTCTAATGCAAGCTCGACCAGATGGCATCAATTCGCCGTCGCTCCCTCGTCACATTTATGGCAGGCCGTTTTAGTAAAGCCAGACGCTGTCATCGCCTCCGCCCGCCACACTCCCCATCGTGGAAAAACGGCTGATCGCCTCCGGGTCGCCCCGGACCTCCGCGTCAAGGAACGTAAGCAGCCACGTGAAGATGTCGTTTGTCGAGGCATCGTCGAACCCATGTTCAACGCCCTTGAGTGCAACCAGTCTGCGGGTCCCGGTGAGGCGCGACATGCCGATCTCCACTTCGTAGATCGGAGCGGTCGTGTCCGCCGTCCCGCTGATGCCGAGGAACGGCAGATTAATGCCGTCGAGCCCCTGCTGGTTGCGTCCGAATGCAGGCAGGATCGGCTGCCCGAAATACGGCACGTAGCCGACCGCCGCCTTGATCCGCGGATCGTGGGTAACCTGTTTCCATGACGACCCGAGGTCGAAGTATGAGGTCGTCAGGCCGGCGCCGCCCAACAGCAGCATTGTCTCGCCGCCCA
>JAPLJU010000290.1 GCA_026388445.1 Deltaproteobacteria bacterium | reverse complement strand
CTTGCGAGGGCGCAGAGAATCACCGCGGAGGCCTCCCGTGCGGGTTTCGACCGGAGTCAGACAAAGGACCTCCTGAAAAAAGTTGAGAATGAGCTCGCGACGTTCAAGAAGGCCCTCGGTGCCGGCGATCACAGGAAAATGACCGATAGGATGGGAGACCTTCTATTTTCCATTGCAAACTTGAGCCGTCTTTGTCGGATGGACGCCGAAGAGGCTCTGAGATCTGCCACGGGGAGATTCATGGATCGCTTGGCCGGCATCGAAAAAAAGCGTCAGGAACTCGGCAAGACTCCCGGGGAGGTCCCTTTCGAGGAGATGGAGGATCTCTGGAAGAAATCAAACAAATTCATAAAAAGGACCGGTAAACGATGAGATTCTTTCTCAGCGTCATAGGCATGGTTTTGATCATTGAAGGACTCCCCTACTTTGCCTTTCCCGAAAAGTTGAAGAGCTACTTCCAGAAGATTCACACCGTGCCGGATTCCACACTGCGGATCTTCGGGCTGCTTGCGATGGTCGTCGGGCTTCTTCTCGTTTATCTCGGCAGAACTTGAATTATCCTGTTGACTTTACCCCTCTTTGCGGTTATCACCGCACCTGAATGGCTGGAATATCACCTCGATATTCCATATTTTTTTATGAAGATTTCAGATTTTGACTACGACCTTGCGGAGGAGCTCATCGCTCAGGAGCCGGCTCCCGTAAGGGATCAATCCCGCATGATGGTTTTCAACCGGGGCGATAGGTCGACAAAAGACCGCCGCTTTCTTGAGTTACCGGAATTCCTGAAAGAGGGGGATGTCCTCGTTATCAACGATTCGCGGGTCATCCCGGCCAGGCTCGTGGGCAAGAAGGCATCGGGAGGTCTTATTGAAATGCTCCTTCTGAGAGAAAGAATCGGCGGATCTGCAGGATCCCCCGTTGCCTGGGAAGTTCTCTTGAGACCGGCCAAGAGAGTAGAGGCCGGGACGAAAATATTTTTTGATGTCCCGGTCGAAGCCGAGATCATCGAACGGCTCTCGGATAAGAAGTGGGTCGTTCGATTCGAGACACCGGGTCCCTTCGGGGACTTTCTTGCGGAATGTGGTAGAGCGCCGCTTCCGCCCTACATCAAAAGGGACCGGCGGACGGGGAAATCCCGACAGGATCTCGAGCGATACCAGACAGTCTATGCCCGCTTCCCCGGGTCGGTGGCCGCGCCCACGGCCGGCCTGCACTTTTCAGAGGCCGTCCTTGAAAAGATCATGCTCAAGGGCATTCCGATTGCAGCGGTTACCCTTCATGTCGGATATGGCACCTTTCTGCCGATAGAAGCTCACAACGTGGAAGACCACCTCATGGAAGAGGAGTCCTTCCAGGTCACCGAAGAGGCCGCCTCGATGATCAACAGCGCCCTGCGGGTCGTCGCCGTCGGGACGACGGCCGTGCGCGTAATTGAATCGGCCGCCGATGACTCGGGAAAAGTAGCAGCCACATCAGGCTACACAAGATTGTATATCTACCCCGGCTACCGTTTCCGCAGGGTCGGTGCCCTGATAACGAATTTTCATCTTCCAAAATCATCGCTCTATCTTCTGGTTTGCGCTTTCGCGGGAAGAGACCTCGTCCAGGGGGCATACGGCAGGGCGATCGAGGAGAAATATCGTTTTTACAGCTACGGGGATTGTATGCTCATCCTCTAGCGCAGCAGCGCTGCGCAATTTTGAATGGCAAATTTTGAATTATGAATTTGTCAAAAAATTCCTTTAACTCAAAACTCAAAATTCAAAACTCATAATTGACCGGAAGCGCATGGCTTACTCGTTCACACTTCTAAAAAAAGACCCCCGTTCGAATGCACGGCTGGGGATCATCACAACCTCCCACGGCGAGGTGAAAACGCCGGTGTTTATGCCCGTGGGGACGCAGGGGACAGTGAAGGCCCTTCTGCCGGAAACCCTGAAGGGGCTTGGTGTCGAGGTGATCCTGGGGAATATGTATCACCTCTATTTGAGACCGGGGCACGAGCTCGTCCGTGATTTCGGGGGTCTGCATCGTTTTATGAACTGGCCGGGACCGATCCTCACAGACAGCGGCGGATACCAGATCTTCAGCCTGGGGGCCCTCCGTCAGATCAAGGAAGAGGGGGTTGTCTTTCAATCGCACATCGACGGCTCCAGGCACTTCATCAGCCCCGAGTCGGCCATCGAGATCCAGGAGGCCCTGGGGGCGGACATCATGATGTGCTTCGACGAATGCACACCCTACCCTGCCGATCGGAAGTACGCGAAAGAATCCCTGGACCTCACCGTCCGATGGGCAGAACGCTGCAAGAAGGCGCAGAAAGAAAACGGCCAGGCCCTTTTCGGCATCATCCAGGGGGGTGTTTACCCGGATCTTCGCAAAGAGGCCGTGGAGATGATCACCCGGATCGGGTTCGATGGCTACGCCCTCGGGGGTCTCAGTGTGGGAGAGCCCAAAGAGTTGATGTGGCGGGTTACCGGGGAGACCGCACCGCTTCTGCCGGCAGACAAGGCAAGGTATCTCATGGGGGTGGGTACGCCGGAAGATATCCTCGAGGCCGTTTTTCACGGCATCGACATGTTCGACTGCGTCTTGCCGACCCGGGGCGCGAGGAACGGATTGTTGTTTACAAATAAAGGAAAGGTTGTTATAAAAAACGCCCGTTACCGGGATGATGCGTCACCGCCGGATGAATCCTGCGACTGCTATACCTGTAAACACTATTCCCGGGCTTACCTGAGGCACCTTTTCGTCGCGAAAGAGATCCTCGCGATGGTGTTGAATACGATCCACAATGTCCGGTTCTATATGAATCTGATGGAAAGGATCAGGACAGCTATCCGGGAGGATCGGTTTGTGGAATTCCGCAGGGAATGTCTAAACCGGCATGGCCGGGAATCCGAAGAAGATGCCTGCGTGAGGCCCGCGGCCGGCGAAACAGAATAAGGGATATCCTTTGCCATTCCCGCTTCCGGATCGAACCGGTGAGCGGGATTTGGTATGTATGAAAAAAGACAGCACGGGAGGAACAACATTGAACAGTCTGGCTTATGCAATGGGTGGTACGGGGGGGGGATCCCCCGGAGGAGACATCGGTTTCATCATCATGATGACGAGCATTTTCCTTATCTTTTACTTTCTTCTCATCAGGCCCGCCCAGAAGAAACAGAAGGAATTGAAGCAGATGGTCGCCGCGCTTGGGCATGGCGATGCTGTTGAAACATCCGGGGGCATCCACGGAAAAGTCGTCGCTCTCACCGACACGGTGGTGACCCTCGAAATTGCCGACAAGGTCAGGGTAAAGGTTTCAAGAAGCCACATCGGCAATGTCCTCCAGAAGGCACCAAAAGAATAAATGGAAAGGGGCAACGAATGTTTCAGGATATCAGACTCAGGACTCTGATCGCTCTGGTCGTCTGTCTCGCGGGGCTCTACTTCCTGATCCCTAGCATCGTTCCGAATCTTCCGGATTCCCTGAAGAACCTGTTCCCGAAGAAAAAGATCCAGTTGGGTCTCGATCTTCAGGGCGGCATGCATCTCATCATGGAAGTGGATACCCAGAAGGCCATGGAAAGTACCATGGAGAGGTTCGCCAACAATCTCAAGGAGAGCCTCATGGCCAGGAAAATCAAATTCAGGAACGTGGAACGGACAGGCGGCACACTGATCTCCCTGGACCTCTCTACGACCGAAGCCAGATCGGAATTTGAAAAGATCCTGACGGACCAGTACCCTGATCTGGAAGTGAAGTCTTCCGAGATCATCGAGGGCCGGGAGAGGCTCATCCTCAAAGTTAAGGATAAGCGGGTCGTCGACATGGGGCGGGCCGCGCTGGAACAGAGCGTCGAGACCATCCGCAACCGCGTGGACCAGTTCGGCGTGACGGAGCCGGAAATCGTGCCGCAGGGCGATGACCGGATCCTGATCCAGCTTCCCGGTGTGAAGGACCCCAAGAGGGCCGTCAATCTCATCGGAAGGACGGCCCTTCTGGAATTCAAGCTTCTCGATGAAGAACACAGCTTGGAGCAGGCCATCAAGGGAAATGTTCCCCCGGGGGACGTCCTCGCCCGCGGCGCCCGGATCGATGAGCGGACGGGCCAGCGCACGGAGCTCTATTACCTTCTCAAGGATAAAACGCTCATGACGGGACAGAACCTCGAGTACGCGCAGGTCAAGATCAGCGATCGTTTCGGTGAACCCTACGTCGGTATCAAATTTGATTCCCAGGGGGCCAAGGATTTTGACCGCATCACGTCGGAGAATGTCGGGAAGCGGCTGGCCATCGTTTTGGATGGAATCGTCCATTCTGCACCGGTCATCAAGGAACGTATTTCGGGGGGCGATGCCCAGATCACGGGAGCCTTCTCACCGGAAGAAGCCCGCGATCTTGCGATCGTGCTCAGGGCAGGAGCCCTACCGGCCCCCGTCAAAATTCTGGAGCAGAGGACGGTGGGGCCCTCTCTGGGCCAGGATTCCATCGATAAAGGCATCATCGCCACCCTCATCGGCGGCCTTCTTGTGTTTGTCTTCATGGTCATTTATTACAAACTCTCGGGTCTGGTGGCAGATGTCGCCTTGTTCCTCAACCTCATTCTTCTTCTGGGTACCATGGCCGCCTTCGAGGCGACGCTGACCCTCCCCGGCATCGCCGGAATTGTGCTCACCATCGGTATGGCTGTCGATGCCAACGTCCTCATCTTCGAGCGGACCCGGGAAGAACTCCGGCTTGGCAAATCGCCCCGGGCTTCCATCGAAGCCGGGTTCACGAAGGCCTTCCTCACCATATTTGACTCGAATTTGACCACCCTGATCGCGGCCCTGTTCCTCTTCCAGTTCGGATCGGGACCGGTGAAGGGTTTCGCGGTCACCCTGACCATCGGGCTCGTCGCGAGCATGTTCACGGCCGTATTCGTTTCCAGGATCATCTTCGATTACTTTGCGTGGAACAGAAAAATTCAAAAATTGAGTATTTAAGAAGCACCGTCCGGGCTCTGAAAAGGGCAGGACACTCACGGGACGGACACGGGGAAAAAAATGTTGGAATTCATTCGATCGGACACGAAATTCGACTTTGCCAGCAAGATGAAAATGGCCGTCATCGGCTCCCTGGTATTGATCTTGATCGGTGCGGCGTCGATTATTTATCACGGGGGGTTGAACCTGGGCGTAGATTTCGCCGGCGGCGCACTGATTCAACTCAAATTCCAGAAGGAATCCTCTGTAGACCGGATCCGGTCGGCCCTGGAAGGTGCAAAGATCGAGAACTGTTTCATCCAGCAGTTCGGTGCCCGGGACAGCAACGAATATCTCATCAGGACGGCCGAGGCAGGGATCGACCTCAAGGAGTTCTCAGACAGGATCGAAAGCGCCCTCACGTCGATCTTCGGCCAGGGTTCCTACGAAGTGAGGCGAATCGAAACCGTGGGTCCCAAGATCGGCAAGGACCTGACCCAGAAGGCCATTATGGCGCTTGCTTTAGCCTGGATCGCCATGCTCATCTACGTCGGGATCCGTTTTGAGTGGCGCTACGCCGTGGGGGGCATTCTCGCCCTGGTTCACGACGTCCTGGTCACGGTGAGCGTTCTTTCCCTTCTGAACATGGAATTCACCCTGAACACGGTGGCGGCACTTTTGACCATCATCGGTTTTTCTATCAACGACACCATTGTCATTTTCGACAGAATAAGGGAAAACCTGCGTAAGAATGTCAAGGGCGATCTGCGGGAGATCGTGAACGTCAGCGTCAACCAGACCCTGAGCCGGACCATTCTGACGTCCTTCACAGTGTTTCTCGTTCTGGCCGCCCTTCTCGCTCTCGGCGGGCCGGTCATCTTCGACTTCGCCTTTACGATGTTCGTGGGCACGATCGCGGGAGTCTACTCAACGGTCTTCATTGCCAGCCCCTTTGTTCTGGCCATGGAACGCTATTTTCCGTCAAGGGGACGAAGGAAGAAGTAGTTGTCACCCATCGAAGCCATAGGTCTGACGTTATTCATCCTCACGCTTTTTGCGGGACTCTTTCTTATCATTTTTGGTTTGCCGGGTACCGTGATGATTTTAATCGCGGTGATTATCTATGCCCTTGCCACGGGTTTTTCCAAGATCGGCTTCGGGACGATTCTCATTCTCGTTTTGATCACCCTCGTGGCAGAGTCGCTCGAGTTCTTCCTGGGCATGGCCGGTGCGCAGAGGCTGGGGGCCTCCAGGAAAGGAATCATTGCGTCCGTCGTCGGCGGCATCATCGGAGCTGCGGTGATGACGCCACTCCTGCTGGGATTGGGCATCATTGTCGGCTCATTTATCGGGGCCTTCGCCGGGGCTTTCCTCGCGGAGTACGCGGCGCAACGGAAACTCAAGCCGGCTGCGCGGGCAAGTTACGGCGCGCTTCTGGGAAGGCTGGCCGGCGTCGTCGCCAAGGGGTTCTGCGCCGTCACGATGATCGTGATTGCCTTAATGAAAATTTATTCCTGAGGATTATGGACACCATCAAAAAGCCATCCAAAATCAAAGAATACGCTGAGGCGATCGTCATCGCCATTCTCATCGCCGTCTTCATCCGGACCTTCATTGTCCAGGCCTTCAAGATCCCCTCGGGTTCAATGAAGCCCACACTGGAGATCGGGGATCACATCCTGGTCAATAAACTCTCTTACGGCGTCAAGATTCCCTATCTCAGGAAAACGCTGATTCCCACGGGGGAACCCAATCGCGGTGACATCGCCGTCTTCATATATCCCGTGGACCAGTCCAAGGACTTCATCAAGAGGGTTATCGGCGTGGGCGGCGACGTCGTTGAAATCAGGAACAAAAAAGTCTTTGTGAATGGCACCGCCATCAGTGATCCTTACGCCGTTAACAATGAAGAGGTCATCTTCCCGAAATCCATACAGCCGCGCGATAATTTCGGACCCGTCAAAGTCCCGGAGGGGACAATCTTCGTCATGGGCGACAACAGGGATCAGAGTTACGACAGCCGCTTCTGGGGGTTCGTGAGGCTCGAGGATGTGATCGGCAAGGCCTTCATCATCTACTGGTCCTGGGACAGTGATGACTTCAACCCCCGGTGGAGCAGGATCGGGAAAATGCTCGAGTAGGACATCCCGCCCGGGCCTCAGGGTCTGCTTTCCCGGTCATCCAGCCCAGCGATCCGTTCAACTTTTTCTGAAATCCACGACAAGAGAAGCCGGGCCGCATGTCCCTGATCATTTTCAAAGCCATCCAAAAAGGGATCAAAAGAGGGCTTGAAAGGCTCAGAGACTCAAACTTCGCCTGTTTGCCTGCCGCATCCCCAGTGAGCGGCAGAAATGAAAAAGCGTCAAGGCCTGATCAAAAGCACGATTCCCATCAGACCACTCGCAATGAAAAGAATATCTGAATTAGCCATTATCGCTGCGGTCTTTGCACTCATCCTCGTGTGGGGTTGCGCCGAAAAAGAAAGCGGCCCCGCCGGTCAAGACTCGCCCGCCTCAACCCGGCCTGCCTATGGCGACATCATGGTCGAGGGTTCCATCGGGGATGCGAGCAACCTCATCCCGATGCTCTCCACGGACAGCACCTCGCACAGCATCGGCGCCCTCTGTTACAATGGCCTCGTGAAGTACGACAAGGACATCCGGATTATCGGCGATTTGGCTGAATCCTGGGACGTTACCCCCGACGGGTTGATCATTACCTTCCATCTCCGGAAAGGTGTGAAGTGGCACGACGGCCACCCCTTCACGGCCGATGATGCCCTTTACACATATAAAGTCACCATCGACCCGAAAACGCCGACGGCCTATTCCGGCGATTTCCTGAAAGTCAAGAAGGCCGAGGTCGTTGATCCCCACACCTTCCGGGTCACCTACGACAAACCCTTTGCCCCGGCCCTCATGAGCTGGGGCGCCGCCATAATGCCGAAGCATCTCCTCGAGGGGAAAGACATCACCAAAAGCCCACTGGCCCGCCACCCCGTCGGCACGGGCCCGTACATCTTCAGGGAGTGGGGCACGGGACAGAAGATCGTTCTCGTCTCGAACCCCGAATATTTCGAGGGAAGGCCCTATATCGACGGCTTCATTCTCCGAATCATCCCCGACATGGCTACCATGTTCCTGGAGCTCCGGGCCAAGGGCATCGACATGATGAACCTCACACCGCTTCAGTACACCCGGCAGACGGAAAATCCCTTCTTCAAAAAAAACTTCAACAAGTACCGGTATCTCTCCTTCGCCTATACCTATCTCGGTTACAACCTGAGAAACCCTCTTTTTGCGGACAGGAGGATCCGCCAGGCCATCTCCTACGCGATCAACAAGGATGCCATCATTGAGGGCATCCTCCTCGGTTATGGAAAACCGGCCACGGGGCCCTATAAACCCGGGACCTGGGCACACAACCCCGACGTCAAAAAGTACCCCTACGATCCGCAACAGGCCCGGACGCTTCTGGCCGACGCAGGCTGGAGGGACACGGATGGTGACGGCATCCTGGACCGGAGCGGCCAGCCCTTTACCTTTGAGATCGTCACAAACCAGGGGAATGAAATCAGGGCGAAAACGGCGGAGATCATCCAGAAGCAGCTTGCCGAAGTCGGGATGCAGGTCAAGATCCGGACCCTCGAATGGGCCGCTTTTGTCAACGAATTCATCAACAAGGGGCGCTTTGACGCAACGATCCCCCCGCTCGGTATCAACTACAATTTCATCAAGTGGTACGTCCCGCAAGAGGAGCAGCGGCTCGTGATGACGAGATAGCTGGAGAAATTCCATGCTCCCCGTCACCGACGTCAATTTTTCGGCTCCGCATCCCTGCCCTGAAGCCCCCTTCTTTCTTTCTCTAAAAACTTCATTAGGCATCAGGCCTCCCGCCAGAATATGCTCAAGTTTAAGGCTGGCGGTTCGATCTATGGATCATAGTGACCCCAGCACCCCCAAAGAGAGACCCGCCTATGGCGAAACGAGCCGGACTCATCGTCGCTCTGACCATACTCTTGATCCTTTACGCATGGCCTTCCGCGCAGGCTCGCACCGAGTACTACCTCGCGGAGAAATCCCTGCTTTTTTTGTCTTCCGTGGATGCCCGGCTTTTTTTTGACACCCTCATGATGGGGGACAGAAAGCATATCCTGAAGGTCACGAAATCCCTTCTGGATGCGGGGCGAATATCGGCAACGGACCGGATACAGGAAATGCTCATCGAGGAAATAGATACCAGCCTACCCTACCTCGTGAGGGTGAGGCTGGAGGGAGAACCCCAGAGCCGGTGGGTTATCGACTGGGAGCAGGTTGATATCCCGGCCATTGAATAATGAAAGAAAAAAGGGGACAGGCTACTTTTTTTAAATCACTGAAATTTTTTTAATTTTGACCCGAAAATTTAGAAAGAAAAAGTAGCCTGTCCCCTTTTTTCTTTATTTCCCCGTCCACTTAAGCCAGAGTGCCGTTGTCCACCCCCAGATGGCATTGAAGAATACAACGAAAAGAGGCGTCCAGATCCCCAGATCGATGCCCATCATCCCCTTGTTCAGCCTGTAAGGGAAGATAACGAAGAGCTGAACCAGCGTCGGGCCGAGACTGAAGATGAGTCCCCTCAAGAAAGTATTTTGCTTTGTCAGGGGCATCAGAAAGAGGAGTCCCCAGATCCCGCCCCAGACGATGCGCGGGTAAAGCCATGGGGGTGTCATGGGTGCGCCGATCCTGACGTTGAAGGCCGACATGATCCCCAGTTCGGCGAAGAGCCATATGAAGATACTGTTTGCAAGCCCGCCCAGACAGCCCGCCGCGAAGACGAGGGACATATTCTTTGCCAGGTTCTTCACAAGAAATCCTCCTTTCCGCTGGCACCGGGTGCAGCCGCTTTTAAAAAGACTTTCTTTTACAGGCCGTTTAAAAATGTCCAGTTGCAAGGACCCCGGAACTAGTGATTAGTAATCAGTGATTAGTGCCTTATGCAATATTATTTTGCTCACAACTAACCACTCCTCACTCACCACTATTTTTTAGACCGCTTCGATGGTTGACGGCGGTTTGGTCGCTATATTGTAGGTCACACTCACGACACCGGGAACCTCGTCTAGGATCCGTGAGGCGATTTTCTCTAGTTTTACGTAGGGGAGCCTTGTGGGTGTCGCCTTCCTCGCGTCGATGCTTTCCCAGCAGCGGATCTCTACCTGCATCCCGAAATCACGCCTGCCCTTGCGCATACCCGTCACCCGGTCCTCATGCATGATGGCCATGTACTGAAAGGCTTTTATCCCCTTGAGTTCTTTTTCCACGATGGACGTGGCCTGACGGACGAGTTCGATTCTCCTCGGTGTGGCCTCGCCGATGACACGTGCGGCAAGAGCCGGACCCGGGAAAGGGATGCGATCGAAGAGGGATTTGGGAAGGCCCAGGGCCATGCCGACTTTTCTCACACCGTCTTTGCGGAGCTGAACAAGAGGCTCGATGATCCTGTAACCGAAGGCCTTCTTCGGATCGATTCCGATCTGCTCGAAGACGTTGTGCTGGCGTTTGATCCCGGCCGCGGTCTCCTCGACATCCGTGAGAATGGTCCCCTGGAGAAGAAACGTGGCTTTGCTTTTCAGGATGAGATCGCGAAAGACTTTCTTGTAGAAAGTCTGGGTGATGGCCTCCCGCTTCTGCTCAGGGTCGGTGATCCCTTTCATGGCACCGAAAAACTGTTTCCGGGCGTTGATGATCGTGACGGGGATGCCCATCTTTTTGAAGAGGGCGGCCACCTCCTTCGGCTCGTCCTTCCGCATGATGCCGTTGTCAATGAAATAGGTCTTGAGCCTCCTGCCGAGGGCCCGGTGGGCCAGGGCCGTCACGACCGAGGAGTCCACGCCGCCGGAAAGCGCACTGATGGCGATCCCCTTCCCCACGGCCTTTCGGATCTCATTCACCTGATTATCGATGAACTTTTTCGTTTTCAAATTCTTCGCCTTGATCTCCTTTACCTTCATGCCTCCTCCTTATAGACTTTTTAAAAAGGGGACAGGCTACTTTTTTCTTTCTAATTTAATGCAAAAAAACATTATATGTTTAAATGGCTTATAAAAAGTAGCCTG
>JAPLJU010000019.1 GCA_026388445.1 Deltaproteobacteria bacterium | reverse complement strand
CGGTCCTCGGCCGGGTCATCGACCCCGTGGGCAACCCCATTGACGGCAAGGGCCCCATCGACACCAAGGAGTTCCGGCGCATCGAGGTCAAGGCCCCGGGCGTCATCGAACGCCAGCCGGTGAGTGAGCCCATGTACACGGGCTATAAGGCCATCGACGCCATGACCCCCGTGGGCCGCGGCCAGCGGGAACTGATCATCGGCGACCGGCAGATCGGCAAAACCGCCCTCTGCATCGATGCCATCATCAATCAGAAGGACTCCGGCATCATCTGTGTCTACGTGGCCATCGGTCAGAAGAAATCCACCGTGGCGCAGGTCGTGGAGGCTCTGCGCAGAAACGGCGCCATGGACTACACCGTCGTGGTCAGTGCCTGCGCGAGCGATCCGGCCACCCTGCAGTACATTGCGGCCTATGCGGGTTGCAGCATCGGGGAGTATTGGCGTGACCGGAAACAGGATGCCCTCATCATCTACGACGACCTCTCGAAGCAGGCCGTGGCCTACCGCCAGATTTCACTGCTCCTCAGGCGACCGCCCGGACGCGAGGCCTTCCCCGGGGACATCTTCTACAACCACTCCAGGCTTCTGGAGCGCGCCGCGCGCGTGAGTTCCGATTTCGGTGGAGGCTCCATGACGGCCCTGCCCATCATCGAGACCCAGGCCGGTGACGTTTCAGCCTATATCCCGACAAACGTTATTTCCATCACCGATGGCCAGGTCTACCTGGAACCGGGCCTCTTCTATTCCGGTGTCCGTCCTGCCATCAACGTGGGTCTTTCCGTTTCCCGCGTCGGCGGCGCAGCCCAGGTGAAGGCCATGCCGTGGACAAGCTCAAGAGCTACGAGCCCCAGGTCCTCGATTACGTGAAGGGTAAATATCCCGAGATCATGAAGGAGATCGACGAGAAACAGATCATCAGTTCGGAGCTGGAAAAGAAGATGAAGGAAGTGCTCTCGGAGTTCGACAACATCTTCGTCGCCGGCTAAAGGATGCGGCATTTTTTACTCACGAAACGATAGGGGAGAAATAAACAGGCCATGGCCGCCTTAAGGGATATCCGAAGAAAGATTACTGCGGTCCAGAAGACCAAGCAGATCACCAGGGCCATGAACATGGTGTCGGCCTCGAAGCTCCGTTCCGCCCAGATGCGGATGGAAAATTTCAGGCCTTATGCCATCAAGTTCATGGATGTGTTGAACAGCCTTGCCCTCCGGGTCGATCCGAAAACCCATCCCCTTCTGGCGACGCGGGAGCCAAGGAAGATCCGCGTCATCGTCATGACCTCGGACCGCGGTCTCTGCGGCGGATTCAACACGAACGTCATCCGGGCAGCAGAGCGGTTTATGCAGGCGAAGGCCAAAGAGGGAAAAGAGATTGCGATGGTTTCGGTGGGACGCAAGGGGAGGGATTATTTCAGGAAAAAAGCCAAGCTCCAGAGCATGCATACCGATGTCTTCCGGAAGTTCGACATGGGGCTTGCCATCGGGATCGGGGAGGATGTCATCCCCTCTTTTATCGCCGAGGAATACGATGAATTGTATCTCGTCTACAGCGAGTTCTCAAGCGTTTCCATCCAGAGGCCGAGAATCGTGAGGCTGCTGCCGCTGCCCTCCGTCGGAACCGAGGAGGAGGTGGACTACGAGAAACGGCTCGATTACATCTATGAGCCCTCTGACGAGGTCCTTCTGGATCAGCTCCTTCCGATGTACATCCGGGTGCTCATCTACCGGGCGCTCTTGGAGACCTCGGCGGGCGAGCACGGGGCCAGGATGGTGGCCATGGACAATGCCACGAAGAACTGCGATGATCTCACGAGAAGCCTCACGCTGTTTTTTAACAAGGTGAGACAGGCCTCCATCACCAAGGAGCTCATGGATATCGTGGGCGGCACGGAGGCGCTGAAGAAGGCGAAATAAACTGAGCCATACGATCGAAACGGATCATCAGGACGTCAGAAACTTCATAAGGAGAGCAGTATGAGCGATATAGGAAGGGTTGTACAGGTCATCGGACCGGTTGTCGATGTCGAGTTTGATGAAGGACATCTTCCCAACATCCTGGATGCCATTGCCATCACGAACCCGGCGATCAATGATGAGGAAGGTAACCTGATCATTGAGGTTGCACAGCACCTCGGTGACAACATGGTGCGATGCATCGCCATGGATATTACGGACGGATTGGTGAGGGGCATGAAGGCCACGGCCATCGGCTCCCCGATTCTGGTTCCCGTCGGCGAGCCGTGCCTGGGCAGGATTCTCAATGTCGTCGGGAGGCCCGTCGATGGCCTGGGGCCGGTGAATGCCAAGGATATGATGCCGATCCACAGACTGGCCCCCACGTTCCTCGAGCAGGACACGACCGTTCACGTGCTCGAAACGGGCGTCAAGGTCATCGACCTGCTGGTTCCCTTCCCCCGCGGAGGCAAAATGGGGATGTTCGGCGGCGCCGGCGTGGGCAAGACCGTCGTCATGATGGAGATGATCCACAACATCGCCATGCACCATGGTGGAATCTCCGTGTTCGCGGGCGTGGGCGAAAGGACAAGAGAGGGCAACGACCTCTACCTCGAAATGAAGCAGTCCGGTGTTCTTTCCAAGGCGGCTCTGATCTACGGTCAGATGACGGAACCCCCCGGAGCCCGCGCCAGAGTGGCCCTCACGGCCCTGACGGCCGCCGAGTACTTCAGGGACGTGCAGGGACAGGACGTGCTTCTCTTTGTCGACAACATCTTCCGTTTCACCCAGGCTGGATCCGAAGTCTCCGCCCTTCTGGGCCGCATGCCCTCGGCCGTCGGTTACCAGCCCACACTGGCCACGGACCTCGGTGAGCTCCAGGAGCGGATCACCTCGACGAACAAGGGGTCGATTACGGCGGTGCAGTGCGTCTACGTTCCCGCCGACGACCTGACGGACCCCGCCCCCGCAACGACCTTCGCGCACCTGGACGGTACTGTCGTTCTCTCCCGCCCCATCGCGGAGCTCGGCATTTACCCCGCCGTGGACCCCCTCGATTCGACGTCGCGCATCCTGGACCCCAACGTTCTCGGCGAGGAGCACTACCTGGTGGCCCGCAACGTCCAGCTCATCCTGCAACGGTACAAGGACCTCCAGGACATCATCGCCATCCTGGGGATGGACGAGCTTTCCGAAGAAGACAAGCTCACTGTCGGCCGTGCGAGAAAGATTCAGCGCTTCCTCTCCCAGCCCTTCTTCGTGGCCGCACAATTCACCGGGACGGAAGGAAAATTCGTCTCCGTGAAAGATACCGTGCGGGGTTTCAAGGAGATCCTGGACGGCAAGCACGACGACCTGCCCGAGCAGGCCTTCTACATGGTGGGCGGAATCGAAGAAGCCGTCGAGAAAGCCAGGAGGCTGTCTGAATAACCGAAAGCAGAGGATCCCTCAATGGCCGACGAGTTGATGGTTGAAATCGTAACACCGGAGAAGATGGCTTTCAGCGGCAAGGTCGAGGAAATCACCATCCCCGGTATCGAAGGCGAGTTCGGCGTCCTGAAAGGGCACACCTCGCTTCTCTCCGCAATCAAGTTCGGTGAACTGAGTTACCTCAGGGACGGACGCAGGACCCGCTATGCCGTGAACACGGGTTACGCCGAAGTGACGGCAAGCAAGGTCACCATTCTGGTGGAATCGGCCGAG
Source organism: Deltaproteobacteria bacterium (assembly GCA_026388445.1). Lineage (GTDB taxonomy): Bacteria > Desulfobacterota > Syntrophia > Syntrophales > UBA2192 > JAPLJU01. The sequence goes on along the minus strand of JAPLJU010000019.1, from coordinate 154 downwards.
AGAGCGGACCAGATCGACGTGGATAGGGCCAAACGGGCCAAGGAGAAGGCGGAGCAGAAGCTCTCCAAGATGGCGAAGGAAGACGCCGAGTACGGGAAGATAGAAGCCGACCTCAACCGGGCGGAGACCCGGATCAAGATCGCCCAGCACGTCG
>JAPLJU010000193.1 GCA_026388445.1 Deltaproteobacteria bacterium | reverse complement strand
CGTCGTCGAAACGAGCAGATGAATTTCTTTCCGGATGAACCGGTCCATGATCCTGTCTTTTTCCCCGCCCTTCATGCGGCCGTGGATAAGGCCGACATTGAATTCGGGGTAGACGTCTTTCTGAAGGTGCTCCGCCATTTTTGTAGCGTCCAGGAGATCGACATTTTCCGACTCCTCCACGAGCGGATAGACGATAAAAACCTGATTCCCCTTAACCATCTCCTTACGGATGATGTCATAGACCCGTTGTCGTTCTTTTTCATACAAGATCTTGGTTTTGACCGGTTTTTTCCCCGGCGGCATTTCGTCGATGACGGAGACGTCGAGATCGCCATAGACCGTCATGGCAAGCGTCCGGGGTATGGGCGTGGCTGTCATCACGAGGACATGGGGATGCACACCCTTTTCTCGCAGAAGGGCCCGCTGTATCACGCCGAACCGATGCTGTTCATCCACGATGGCAAGCCCGAGCCTGTGGAATTTCACCTCCTCCTGTATTAGGGCGTGGGTACCCACGATAATGTCTACCTCGCCCCGCTCGATCCCCTCATAGGCTTTTTTCCGATCGGCGGCCTTCAGGCTTCCCATCAGGATCACCGTTTTGAACCCCTGGGCGGCCGCCCAGTTCGTGATGTTCCGGTGGTGCTGTTCGGCCAGGATTTCTGTGGGCGCCATGATGGCGGCCTGATAGCCGTTTTCACAGGCGACAACCATCGCTGCCATGGAGACGACAGTTTTTCCACAGCCCACATCCCCCTGGAGCAGCCTGTGCATCGGAATGGTTTTTTCCATATCCCCTGCGATCTCCCCGATCACCCGCCGCTGCGCGGCCGTGAGTTCAAAGGGCAGTCTTTGCAGAAATCTCTTCAGGCCCTCGCCCCTCGGTCGCATCGGGATACCCACGTGAAGGAGGGTCCCCTTTTTTCGTAGGGCCATGCCCAGTTCGAAAAAGAAAAGCTCATCGAAGATCATCCGCCGGTGCGCTTCAGATTTCATGCCGTTGAGCATTTCGACATCACTGTCACTCTCGGGGAAGTGTACCGCCCGGATGGCTCGGTGCATGTCCTGCAGACCCTGTCGTTGCAGAATGTCCTCCGGCAGAGGGCTCAGGACATAGCCGGTGAAATCATCCACAACATGCTTCATGATCCGCCGAAGGTTCTTCTGCCCCAGACCCTCTGTTTCAGAGTAGATTGGCACGATCCTCTTGAAGTGGAGCAGATGATCATCGTCTTCTTCGAGCACCTCGAAGTCCGGATGGATCAACTCCTTCTCAAAGAGGAATCCCTTGATCTCGCCTGTGAAGATGACCCGTTTGCCTTTTTCAAAGATCTTTTTCAGATAAGGGTAGTTCCCGTGAAACCATTTGGCGGTCAGTGCCCCCGTCCCGTCGGTCACCTGCACCTCGAAAACCCTTTTTTTCCGGTACGGCCGGATGTGCGCTGACTGGACCTCCCCGACAATCGTCTCTTTCACGCCCGGCCGGGTCGCCGATATGCTTCTCACGAAACGTCGGTCCTCATACTTGCGGGGGAGAAAATAGATCATGTCCTCGACGGTTATAAGGCCTTTTTTTTCCAGAAGGGCGCTGATCTTCGGACCGACCCCCTTCACGTATCGGACAGGAAGCGACAACTTCTCGAAGGCTGATCGATGAAACACTGCCTGTCCATGGTCATGGGTTCCCGCATCCCCTGTGAAGCTTTCCCCTTGCGACGAAATAAGGGTTTTCAGGCTGTCCACGAGCGTCAGGGCGCTTTGGATTCTTGTTTTCTTTTCATCGACCGGCTGGGTATCGAACCCCTCGAAATGTCGTTCCAGGTCTCGGACAATCCCTTCGATTCGGTCGCTGTTGCTCACGGAGGATATCCTGCCGGTGCTGCAGGCCTCTCTCAGGGCCGACAATAGCCTTTCCATGGACGCTTCGAAATCCTTCAGCAGGTGAAGACTTCTGAAGTCCTCACGGGAGAAAAATCGAAGCGGTCCTTCCATTTTTTCGATCAGGCTGCTCGGGTCTTCCATCATGGACGGGGCCTGCACCAGGAATCAGGTTAAATGATAAATGATTTCAATCAGAAAGACTGACCATCCCTTAGCAAATATTCCGGCGATTCTCAAGGAAAGAATTGACTTTTAGGTCGTTTTAAGTTACGAACTCATGAAAACGCCTGGAAGAAATTTCAAGTAGCCTTATCTCTTCTTCCTGGATCTTATCCCCAGCCAAATCAAAGACCCTGAGGGGGATCCCTGTCCCCGAAGCCTGAACCATAAGATTCCGCTGACCTGAGGACCCCGGTCCGGGGTTCGTCAATCAGTGCGGTAAGAGCCGGAGTGCTTATGTCTGAAAAGACGTCCTACAAAGATGCCGGTGTGGACATTGACAGGGCAAACGAATTTGTCGACGCCATCAAGCCGCTTATCCGGACCACATTCCGAAAAGAAGTCATCGGCGGCATCGGCGGCTTCGGCGGCCTTTTTCACCTGGAGAAAACCCGTTACAAGGATCCCATCCTGGTCTCCTCGACGGATGGTGTCGGAACCAAACTCAAGATCGCACAGATGGCGAACCGCTTCAATACCATCGGTATTGACCTGGTCGCCATGTCCGCCAACGACGTGCTGGTGCAGGGTGCCGAACCCCTGTTTTTTCTCGATTACATTTCGACAAACAGAATCAGTGTTGAAACGGGTGTTGCGATCATCGAGGGAATCGTCAAGGGGTGCCGGGATGCGGGTTGTGCCCTGATCGGCGGGGAGACCGCCGAGATGCCCGGATTTTTTGCCCCGGGGGATTATGAGCTTGTGGGTTTCTGCGTGGGGATTGTCGATGCCGACAGACTCGTGGACGGCTCAAAGATCGGAATAGGCGACAGGATTATCGGCCTCGCCTCGACGGGCATCCACAGCAATGGTTTCTCTCTGGCGAGAAAGGTGTTTTTCGAGCGGTTGAAGCTCGGTATCCACGACCGCATCAAAGGGCTGGATGAAACCGTCGGTATGGAGCTCCTGAAGCCCACCAAAATTTACGCCAAGGCCATCCTGAATCTGGTCAAGAACTTCAACATCAAAGGCCTCATCCATATCACGGGAGGCGGTTTTTTAGACAATGTGCCGCGGATTCTGCCCGAACGATGCCAGGCCGTCATCCGGCGGGGGAGCTGGCCGGTACTCCCCGTCTTCAAGGTGCTTCAGGCAGGCGGGGATGTCGAGGAGATGGAGATGTTCAGGGTGTTCAACATGGGCATCGGCCTCATGGTCATCGTTACCGGCAAAGAATGTCCGGAGGTCATGGAAAGGCTCACTGCCCTTGGAGAGGAGGCCTATCTCATCGGCACCATTGACAAAAGGGATCCGTCAAAGCCAACTATCTGCATTGTGTGAGCCTATGAAGCGCAGGGTGAAACTGGGTGTCCTCGTATCGGGAAGCGGGTCGAATCTTCAATCCATCATCGATCACATCGAAAAAGGCCTTCTCGATGCGGAGATCCGGATGATTATCAGCAACAATCCCGAGGCCTATGCCCTGGTCAGGGCAAGAAAACACGGCATCCCTTACACCGTCCTGGAGTACCGGGATTTCGGCACCCGGGAGGATTTCGACCGCAAGGTGATCGAAGTGTTCAATGCAAGCGGCGTCGAGCTCGTCATCATGGCCGGTTTCATGCGGATCCTCTCGCCTTCATTTCTTAACGCCTTTCCCATGAGGATCATGAATATTCATCCGGCTCTTCTCCCGTCTTTCCCGGGCATGCATGCACAGAAAAAAGCCTTCGATTACGGGGTCAAGTTCTCCGGCTGTACGGTTCATTTTGCCGATGATGGCGTCGACACGGGGCCCATCATCATCCAGGCCATTGTTCCACTCTATGATCATGACAGCGACGAGACCCTGGCGCAGAGAATCCTGAAAGAGGAACACCGGATCTATCCCAAGGCCATTCAGCTCTACGCGGAAGAAAAGTTGGAAGTTGCCGGGCGGAAGGTCCGCGTGAAAGATCACAAGCAGACCGATCCCCATCCTCTCCACAACCCCCCCCTCGTTAATTTTTAGATGCACGCTCCGTGAACCCTAAGGTCACAACCCCGGCACCGGTCGAACACAAAGTGGGTATGGCATGTACGACACCATCGTTATAGGACAGGACATCAGCTCATTGCTCGCAGCCATCATCTCCACCCGACACGGCCTGAAAACGGCCCTGGTGAGAGATGGGGCACCCCTGGAGTGCTTCAGGGTGGGAAACTACACCTTTAATATCGATCCTTTTCCCTGGTCCGGCTTCGGTGATACGCAGGCCCTTGGCAGGCTTCTCAGGGAGTTGAATATCCCTCCCTCCGTCTTATCAAGGGTTGCCCCTCTAAACCCGGCTTTGCAGATCGTCCATCCGCGACACCGGCTGGATCTCTTCCTGGAAAGGGAGGAACTGCTGCAGGACCTTGTCCGGGAGTTTCCGGAAAAAAAGAAGGGTATCGGGCGTCTCTACCGGAGGGCACTCAAGGACAACTCCTTTCTGGATCAGCATCTGGCCCGCTTTGCCTCTCTATCCCTTCGATCCTTCCAGGATTCGATGAAAGAGCGGATGGCCCGGATGGAGGCCATGGTCACACGGGAAATCCTTTTTTCCTCAAGATTTTCGAGAACTTTGCCGAAAAATTCATTGCCGAGGAATCTCATCGAGGCGGGTTTTTTCGTGTTGTCGAATCTTCAGATCGGGGAGCGCATACCCCTCGTCTCGGCGAGGCTCCTGCTTCTACCCCTGATGGGGATTTATTACTTCCAGGGGGGAAAGCATCTATTTTTAAAATGCCTGGATGAAAAATTCGAATCCCTGCGGGGGGATCTCATCGAGGGAGGCGCCGTTTCGGATATCCAACTGGGCACGAAAGTGGAGATGAAGCTTCGCAGGGGCGAACAGAACATGACGATGATTGGAAGGCAGCTTCTGGTGAGCACGAAGTGGCCGGGATTGAGGTCGCTGATGTTTCACCATCGGAGATTCCGGAGACTCAAAGAGACCCTTGAACGCCTGGAGGGAACCCTGTATCCCTTTACGATCCATCTCGGGATTGATGAAAAGGGTATACCCGAAAGGATGTCGGAGTACGTCGTCGTGATTCCGGACGAGCAGAGTTCCCTGTACGGGCGTCTGGTCTTTCTCGAGACAAGCGCCACGGGCGACACGGGACTGGCCCCGTCCGGCAAGCGCTCTCTTTCGGCAACGGTTTTTCTTGAACGGCCCGCTGAAGATTTGGAAGATAACGTCCTGGAGGGCGTCTCGCAAACCATTTTGAAAAGACTCAGGGGCTTTCTCCCTTTTTTAGAAGAAAACATTGAAGTCATGAGCGTTCCGGAATCCATACGCCTGTGCCGACTCTGCGCACCGGTTTTGAATCCAAAATACCGGTTTAAAAAAATGCCCGATCTTGGTATCTTTAAGCTGACCG
>JAPLJU010000222.1 GCA_026388445.1 Deltaproteobacteria bacterium | reverse complement strand
ATCCCATCGGCCTCCCGGATCATTTGATCGCTCTTATCGAGCTCACTCTTCGCGAAATGACTGGAGTGACACTGGTTGCAGGTTGCGAGCATCTTGTTGCGTTCTTTCTCCCAGTCTTCCTGCGTCAGTCTCGCCACATCGGCGGCCTTAACCGCATCGAGCCTCGCCGTGGGTTTTCCCTGCGGATTGAGGACGCCAAGGCTCTGGAGAATCGTCACCCGGTCGGACGCCCACTTCTTGTCTTCGGGCAGGGGAAGCCTCACGGCCAGGAATCCCCAAGCGGTACGAACCGCGTGGTTCCCGGCCTGCATGTGGCAGGTCTGGCACTTCGGGGCAGAAACGGATTCGGGCAGTATTCCGCTCTGCTTCAGGAGATATCGCACGCCGTGCTTGGACGATGAGTACATCTCCCAATGGGGGTGATCGAACCCCATGTGGCAGGTCTGGCAGGCCTGCGGCTCCTTCGCCTCCTTGAGCGAGAAGATGTGCCTCGTGTGGCAGGCATCACAGGAGGCGTTTCCGAAGCCGCCCCCCTGCTTCTTGAGCTCCCGGATCTCTGCATCGGTCTTGAGACCCAGCTTGTGACAGCCTCCGCATCCCTTCATCCCTTCCATCAGGGCCATCGGTTGCTGGTGCGCCATGGGCATGGCCTTCATAACCCCCCACGCCTTGGCATGCTTGCCCTCCCTGAACTGTTTCGCCGGGGCACCATGGCACTTCGCACAGGTGTCGATGGTGGGGACGAGGGCTTTGTCTGTATCTTGTGCTGAATGGTGGGCATCGCCGTGACAGACCTGGCAGCTCACCATGCTCACGCTGTGCTTGCTCAGCTTCCAGTCCGAGACGATGTTGGGTGTCACCCCGGAGTGGCAGGTGATGCAGTCCTTCACGAGCTTATCCTTCGCTTCCGTCGGATACTGCGCGGCAACCCACTGACGCCATCCGCCCTTCAAAGTATAAATCTTTGAAAATCCCAGCCCCCTCATTTCCGACGCCACCCGGGCGCTCGTTTCCTCCCCGGGTCAGGCTCAGTAGAGGATATAGGTCTTGCTCCGGTCCTGCGCCTTGGCCCAGGACTGCAGATCTTCCTCCTTGAGGTGAGAGGCGCCCGGGATTTTGGCATCGCTGGACGCCCACTGTTTTTCCAGGCGCACATCAAGGATAACCACATCGGATTTTCCCAGATGGGATTTGAGCTCTTCTTTGGTCATCCGGGGGATGTCCTCGTAGGGAACGGGCTGAGAAAAGGTCCGATCAACGAGGAAGAAAACAAGGGTCAAGGATAAGAATATGCCGAAGATTCTTAAGTTCCTCATAGGTCCCTCCTTTAAGAAGCCTCACATCCAACGAGTGGGTCTTTTCAGGACATCCTCCCGGAACCCCGCAGTTGCGGACCGAGCATCTTATCGCTTTATTTTCACCACGATGAAGGGCCAGTGGAGTTCACAGGGAACCCCCAGGCGGAGCCAGGTGTTTCGCCGGTCGAGCTCTTCATTCATGAGGTCCCTGACGGTGGTCACAACCCCGTCGTCGCGTGACACCTCGGTGTATACGCTGACCTCGACAATGGACTCGATGGGTTCCCCGACCTCTTCGCAGAAGAACTGCTCGGCCTCTTCGACAATGTCCGCGGCGATAATGTACTGATTGATCCTGTAGACCTGCATGGTCGTCACATTAAAATTTACTGTTGGATCATAACACAGAAACGGACAACTCGGACAGGGGAAAAATACGTCCGAGCGAAAATGCCGGCCTCCTGATTTCAACCTTGAAGTTTTACCCCCATGTGATAAAGAAATCTTCTCGATCTCTGACGGTCCCGGACACCTGCCGGGTGGAAAATAATGAAAAGACCCTGGGAAAATATCTCAAAGAGAGAGTGGCTCGACTGGCGATGGCAGATGAGAAACCGGATCTGGACACTGCCCCGTCTCGCCCGGCTTCTCGGGGTCCCGGTGAAGAATCTGGCCGTCCTTCGTTCTGTCGTCGAGAGCCATCCCTTTCTCATTACACCTTACTATTGGTCCCTGATGAACGAGGGAGAGAGCGACGATCCCCTGAGACGCCAGTGCTTTCCCGATGCGAGGGAGTTGGAACACCTTCCCGATGACTTCGATGACCCCCTGGGCGAGACGACGCAATCCCCCGTTCCCGGCCTGATCCATCGATACCCCGATCGCTGTCTGGTCCTCATCACGAACCGCTGTGCAACCTATTGCCGGCACTGCAACCGAAGGCGGCTCTGGAATCAGCCCGCTTTTTCCCTTTCCCCCAAACGGATTCAAGCCCTGGTGGAATACGTCTCATCGGACAGGAACATCCGCGAGGTCATCCTCTCGGGCGGCGACCCCCTGATCCTCGGGGACGAGGTGATCGACCATCTCCTCGGGACCTTCAGGTCGGTCTCCCACGTGGAGGTGCTCCGCATCGGAAGCCGGGTCCCCGTGGTGCTCCCCATGAGGATCACGGGCAGCCTCTGCAGGGTTTTAAAGAGACACCGGCCCCTCTGGCTCATGACGCAGTTCAATCATCCCCGTGAAGTGACGCCCGAGTCTGCCGGGGCCTGTGAAAGGCTCCTCGAGGCGGGGGTGCCGGTCTCCAACCAGTCCGTCCTCCTCCGGGGAATCAACGATTCCTTTGAGACGATGCGCGATCTCGTCCACGGGCTTCAGCGGATTTCCGTGAGGCCCTACTATCTCTTCCAGTGCGAGCCCGTGAAAGGGACGGCCCACTTCCGGGTGGACATCTTCCGGGGTATAGACATCTCGGAAAAACTCTGGAAGACAACGGCCGGCATCTGTCTTCCCCGGTATGTCGTCGACCGGCCGGGCAGTCCGGGCAAGGTCCCCCTGCAGCCCTGCTCGGTGCTTCTCGTCAGCTGAGTCCGCCTCGTGAATCTCCTTTTGACATACATTTCAGAATGTATTAAAAGGGCACTCTCCCGCGGGAAAAGGATGTCAAAGCCGCCCGTCATTGAGAAACCGAAGTGAGGTGAATCCCCTATGTATACGGCAAGCGATCTGAGAAAAGGCCTGAGAATCATGCTCGACGACGACCCCTTTATCGTGATCGACTTTCAGTTCGTCAAGCCGGGCAAGGGACAGTCTCTCTATCGCTGCAGGCTCCGCAACCTGCTCCTGGGCACCACCGTGGATCGGACCTTCCGCGAGGTGGATACATTCAAGCCGGCCGAGACGCAGGAAAAAACGATGCAGTTCCTCTACAAGGAAGAGGACCACTATAACTTCATGGACACCGAGAGCTACGAGCAGATCCACCTCATGGAAGAGCAGATCGGCGACGCGAAGAACTTCCTGATCGAGAACATGGAGGTCAGGATCCTCCTCTTCCGCGAGCGGCCGATCGACATCACGCTCCCCAACTTCGTGGACCTCATCGTGGCGGAGGCTCCGCCCTGGATCAAGGGTGACACGGTCTCGGGCAACTACAAGCCGGTGATCCTCGAGACGGGCTACAAGGTCGCGGTGCCCCCTTTCATCGAACAGGGTGAAAAAATCCGCATCGACACCCGCAGCGGTGAATACCTCACCCGCGTCAAGGAATAATCTCCGAGGAATACGCTCACCGATGAATACGGACTGGAAACTCCCAAGGCGGAAGTTCGCCCTCGAAACCCGTGCAACCCTGATCCAGGTCATCCGAGAATTCTTCCTCTCCCGAAATTATCTCGAGGTCGAAACGCCGCACCGGATCCCCGCACCCGCGCCGGAAGCCCATATCGACGCCTTTCCCTCCGGGGAGTGGTTCCTCCACACCTCCCCCGAGATCTGCATGAAACGAATGCTCGCGGCAGGATACCCGAAGATGTTTCAGATCTGTCGGTCTTTCCGCCAGCGCGAACGCGGGGACCGCCACCTGCCGGAGTTCACACTCCTTGAGTGGTACCGCGCGGGCATCGATTACCGGGGGCTCATGGAGGAATGCGAAGATCTTTTTCTTTACCTCTTAGGGAAAATGCGGGGAGGAACGTTATTGGAATACCGCGGGGAGAAGATCGATCTTGAAAAACCCTGGCAGCGCATTTCTGTCAGGGATGCCTTTGATCGCTTTGCGACCACCCCCATGGCCGCCTCCCTCGAGAAGGACCTCTTCGAGGAGATCATGGTCCGTGACATCGAGCCGCGACTGGGCCGGGGAAAACCGACCTTCCTCTATGACTACCCCGCGGCACTCGGGGCGCTTGCGCGAACGAAGCGGGAAGACAGGGGGTTGGCCGAGCGTTTTGAAATCTATCTCTTCGGCCTGGAATTAGCAAACGGCTTTTCGGAATTGACCGATCCAGACGATCAGCGAAGGCGCTTTGAAGGGGAAAACCTCAAGCGCCGCTCGGCGGGAAAGGACGTCTGTCCCATGCCGGAGAGATTTCTTGAGAGCCTTCGACACCTGCCGGAATCCGCGGGCATTGCGCTCGGTGTCGACCGCCTCGCCATGATCTTCTGCGACGCCCTTTCCGTCGACGAGGTCGTCGCCTTCACGCCGGAAGAGCTGTAAAGGCGTCGCCTGACCTAAAGGTCGAAGTTCCAGGTCGTTCCGGCTGCCGTATCCTTCAGGACGATTCCCATTTCAGCCAAAAGTGCTCTTTTATCGTCCGCCTTCTGCCAGTCCTTGACCGTTCTGGCTTCGTTGCGCTCCTTAATCAGGCTCTCAATTTTTTTGACATCGAGTCCTCTTTTCTGCACCTCCAT
>JAPLJU010000016.1 GCA_026388445.1 Deltaproteobacteria bacterium | reverse complement strand
AGCGAGCTGAGCGTCGGGTTGCTGACCGGTCGTATGCCCGGCGCCGAGAAGACACGGGTGATGCGCGAGTTTCGGAGCGGGCAGATCGACGTTCTCGTTGCCACGACGGTCATCGAGGTCGGCGTGGACGTGGCGGCGGCCACGATGATGGTCGTGGAGGACGCCGACCGGTTCGGGCTCGCCCAGCTCCACCAGCTCAGGGGAAGGGTAGGGCGTGGGGACATTCCCTCTTACTGTGTCCTGATGTCCGGCCCCCCCCTGTCGGACCTCTCAACGAGGCGGCTCCGTGTCATGGTAGAAACCACGGACGGGTTTAGGATCGCGGAGGAAGATCTGGCCATCCGGGGGCCCGGGGAGTTTCTCGGCACGCGACAGTCGGGGCTGCCGGATTTCAGGGTTGCCAATATCCTTCGTGACGGCAGAATATTAAACGAAGCGCGGCAGGAGGCTTTTCGGCTCGTCGAAGGAGACGCTTTTCTGGAGAAGCCCGAACACGGGCTTTTGAAAGAGGTGCTCCTTCACCGATGGGAGGGCCGGCTGGATCTTGCCCGGACAGGCTGAGGTTCCCGAAATACTTTTTGACAAGTTGCTTAAATTATTGTAAAAACTCAAATTCATTTTTAAGCCCAAGCGAAGCCCCGGCGTGAAATCGCCGTCTCGAGGGCTTTCAAAAAAACACCGTGGGGTCAAGAGCGATGAAAAACATATATGTCGGCCTGATCGGTTTTGGAACCATCGGGACAGGTGTCGCGAGGCTCCTTCAGCAGAACGGCCACCTGATCGAGAAGCGCCTCGGCGCGCGAATCGTTCTAAAAAAGATTGCGGATATCGACACGACGACCCCGAGGCCTGTGACGGTCGAAAAGGGCATTCTCATCAGGGATGCGAACAAGATCCTTGAAGACCCCGAAATCTCCGTTGTTATTGAACTCATCGGCGGTTATGAGCCCGCACGATCCTTCGTTCTGAAGGCCATGCGGAACAAGAAGCACGTGATCACGGCCAACAAGGCGCTCCTGGCCACTTATGGAAACGAAATCTTCCGCGTGGCCGAGGAGGAGGGGGTGGATATCGGCTTCGAGGCCAGTGTGGGAGGAACGATCCCCATCATCAAGACCATCAAGGAAAGCCTGGTGGGTAACCGCATCCGGTCCGTCTTCGGGATTATGAACGGCACGACCAACTATATCCTGAGCAAAATGACCGATGAAGGGAAAAGCTTCAAAACGGTCCTCAAGGAGGCTCAGGCCTTGGGGTTCGCCGAAGCCGACCCTACCTTCGACATCGAGGGCATCGACACGGCCCACAAACTGACGATCCTTCTGTCGCTTTCCTACGGGAAGAAGGTCAACCTGGAAGACATCTATCGTGAGGGCATCACGGAGATCAGCCAGATGGACATCGAGTACGCCAAGGAACTGGGCTACCGGATCAAGCTCCTGGCCATCGCCATTCAGCGGGAGGACCGAATCGAGGCCAGAATCCATCCGACGATGATTCCTTTCGGCCACCTGCTCGCCAGTGTCAACGGAAATTTCAACGCCTTTCACGTAATCGGCGATGCCTCCGATTCCGTATTCCTTTACGGGCAGGGCTCCGGCATGATGCCGACGGCCAGCGCGGTCATCAGTGACCTGGTGGATATCTCCAGGGATATGCTCAAGAAGATCTCAAGACGCGTTCCTCCCCGATCCATCCAGGAGCGGGCCATCGAAAACATCCAACTGATGCCCATGGAGGACATCAGCACCGGTTACTATTTCCGCTTTTCCGCCGTCGACCGGCCGGGGGTCCTCTCGAAGGTCTCGGGGATCCTGGGCCAGCACAACATCAGCATTGCGGCCGTTATACAGAAAGGCCGGACAGCGGACAGCGCCGGTGCGGTGCCCGTCGTCATGACAACGCACCGGTCGATGGAACGGGATGTCCAGGCGGCCCTGAGAGAAATCGATCGACTGGACGTGGTCCGACGAAAGACCGTCCGGATTCGAGTCGAGGATGAGAGTCTGCAATGAAATATATCATTTTATTGGGAGACGGCATGGCCGATCACCCCATCGAAAAACTCGGGGGAAAAACACCCCTGGAATACGCCAGGACACCGAACATGGATAGGCTCTCCCGGTCCGGCACCACCGGGCTGGTGGAAACCATCCCGAGCGGTTTTCAGCCGGGAAGCGATGTGGCGAACCTCACCGTTCTGGGATACGATCCGAAGCGTTATTACACCGGGCGCGGACCCCTGGAAGCGGCCAGTATGGGCATCAAGCTTCAGCCCGGCGACGTGGCCTTCCGGTGTAACCTCGTCAGCCTGGGCCTGGACGGAAAAGAACGGATGGTCGATTTCACCGCCGGACACATCTCCTCCGGGGAGGCCCGGAAGATCATCATCGACCTGAACAGGGCCCTCGGATCGGAGGTCATCCAGTTCTATCCCGGCGTGGGTTACAGGCACCTCTGCGTTTGGAAGGGCGGCCCGGCTTCGGTGAAGACCACACCCCCCCATGACATCACCGGGCAGGAAATCGCAGATCATCTCCCCGCAGGCGACGGGTCCGCCCCCGTCCTCGACCTCATGATGAAGTCCCGAAACGTCCTGAAGGATCATCCCGTGAACCGGGATCGAGCCGGGCGATTCCTGAAACCCGCCAATTCGATCTGGCTCTGGGGACAGGGCGGGGCGCCGGCTTTTCAGACCCTTGCTGAAAAATACGGGATCCGGGGTGCCATGATCTCGGCCGTCGATCTCCTGAACGGTATTGCCGTCTGCGCCGGTCTGGAGGTCATCCGCATCCAGGGGGCCACGGGATACACCGACACGAATTACGTGGGCAAGGCAAAGGGTGCGCTTTCGGCCCTGCGGGACCGGGACCTCGCCTTCGTCCACGTGGAAGCCCCCGATGAAATGGGACACGAGGGGAACATCGAAGGGAAGGTGAAGGCCATCGAGGATTTCGACGAGAAGGTCGTGGGGACCGTCCTCGGCAAAATCGACACGCTGCGCGATTTCCGGATCCTCGTCCTGAGCGATCACCCGACGCCGATCAGTCACCGGACTCACGTGGCGGAGCCCAGTCCCTTTGTGGTCTTCTCTTCGGTGAAGGAAGAAAACCTCGAAAACTGCCCGGTCTTCGGCGAGACCTGCGCAAAGAGGAATGGAATCCTGATCGCACCCGGATACACTTTGATGGATGCCTTCATCAAGGACTGGAGAAGGTTCGTTGACAGCAAACGCCGTTAAGATCCGGGTTATCTATGCAGATACCGACGCCATGGGCATTGCCTATCACACGAACTACATCCGGTGGTTTGAGATCGGCAGGACGGAACTCCTACGGGAGATGGGCATCGTGTACCGTGAACTCGAATCGGAAGGCTTTTATCTGCCGCTGACGGAGCTGCACTGCCATTACCTGAAACCGGCGAGATACGACGACGTCATCCGGATAGAGGCAAGAATCAACTACTTCAGGAGGGCCAGCATCAAGTTCGATTACGAGATATGGGATGAAAAAAGAGAGAGCTGTCTGGTCGAGGGCTCCACGATTCACGCCTTTCTCAACAGGGAAGGAAAGATCGTCCGGCCGCCCCGGGCTATCGCAGATAAGATAAACACCATTCTGTCCTCTCAGCCGAAGTCTTAAATCCAGACGACAAAAAAAGGACGTTTCCATTTCATTTTTTGGGGTGATGACATGTCAGCCAGAGTGACAAAAAAAGACGTTGAAAAACCCGATCCGTTTTTTGAATTCATGGAGCGGATATACGGGTATCTCGCCGAGCACAAGAAAAAGTTTTACATCGCCGCGAGCGTTCTCGCCGGCCTCCTGGTTCTTGCAACGGGTGTGTTTTTCTACTCGCGCCATGTGGAACAGCAGGCGGAGAAACTGTACCTGAAAGCCTATGAGCTCCAGTACTCAACGACCGCTCTTGACAGCAGTAAGGACTCTCTCACCCCGGTTCTGGCGGCCTACGAGGAGGTGATCCGAACCCACCCGAGGAGCCTTGCTGCGGACAACGCCCATTATATGCTGGGGAACCTTTACTACCGGATCGCCGACTACGATCAATCGCAGTCGTCCTTTGAGGCCTTTCTGGATAAAGCGACCCGGAAGCATGTGCTGATTCCCTTCGCCTACACGGGTCTGGGTTATTGTCATGAAGCGAAACAGGAGTACGAGAAGGCCCTCGTGGCATTCGAAAAGGCCGCCCAAAAAGATGCCGGGGGGCTTCTAACGGGGGTCAGCTACGGCAATATGGCCCGTATCTATGAAGAGATGAAAGATCCGAAGAAGGCGCTGGAACTCTACCAGCAGGCTCTCGAGAAAATCAGCGATCCCTCGATGGCGGCCTTCATCAAGCGAAAGATCGCTTCACTCAGCGGATAAAAAACCAGGAGATGAAAGGAATGCATAAGCAGCTGATGTCCGGCAACGAGGCCATTGCCAGAGGGGCCTTCGAGCACGGGGTGACCTTTGCCGCAGGCTATCCCGGGACGCCGAGCACGGAAATCATGGAAGCCTTTTCGAGGTACAAGGGTGTCTACGCCGAGTGGTCCCCGAATGAAAAGGTCGCCCTCGAGGTTGCCATCGGGGCAGCCCTCGCCGGCGTGAAGGCCATGGCAGTCATGAAACACGTCGGTGTCAACGTGGCAGCCGATCCCCTGTTCACGGTGAGCTATACGGGAACGAATGGCGCACTGGTGATTATCACGGCCGACGACCCCTCTCTGCACAGCTCCCAGAACGAGCAGGACAACAGAAACTACGCGAAATTTGCCAAGATCCCGATGTTGGAGCCCTCCGACAGTCAGGAGGCCAAGACGTTCATCAAGATCGCCATGGATATCAGCGAGAAATTCGATAGCCCCGTCTTTCTCCGGACGACGACCCGCGTTTCACACTCGAAGTCCGTCGTGGGGCTCGAGGAGCCCGCGGTCAGCGAGGATCGAAGGGTCATCAAGTTTGATCCGGCAAAGTATGTCATGGTTCCCGCCCATGCCCGCGTCCGGCGGGTGGTCGTGGAAAAGAGGATGGAGCAGCTGAAAGAATGGGCCGAGACCTTCCCGGAGAACCGCATGGAGATCCAAAGCACCGCCGTCGGGATCATCACCGCCGGGATGTCGTACAACTATGCCAAGGATGTCTTTCCCGACTACTCCTATCTCAAGCTCGGGATGGTTCATCCCCTCCCGGAGAAGATGATCCGGACGTTTGCCTCGAAGGTGAAAGAGCTCTATGTCGTGGAGGAGCTGGATCCCTTCATCGAGGAACAGGTCCACGCCATGGGGATCCCCGTGACGGGCAAGAAGGTCTTTCCCTATACCAGCGAGTTCGACCCGGGCGTGGTGGAGGAGGGGATCAAAGCGCACAAGCGGGGGCGGAAGTCGCCGCCGGCCATCCCGTCGAGGCCGCCCAACCTCTGTCCGGGCTGCCCGCACAGAGGCCTCTTCTATGCACTGGGAAAGACGAAGGCCTTCGTCACAGGCGACATTGGTTGTTATACTCTCTCCTTCATGAAGCCCCTGCAGGGACTTCACACCTGCATCTGCATGGGGGCCAGCATTGGCATGGCTCACGGGATGAGCAAGGCCCTGGGGGAGAAAGGGAAGGGGAAGATCGTCGGGGTCATCGGCGATTCGACCTTCGTCCACTCCGGCATCACACCGCTTCTCAACATGGCGTACAACAAAAGCGATGCGGTCATCATCATCGCCGATAACCGGACAACGGCCATGACGGGCATGCAGGACCACCCGGCAACGGGCACGACCCTCCAGGGAGAAAAAACGAAGGAGCTCGACTTTGCAGCCCTGGCAAAAGTCCTCGGCATCGAAAGCGTCCGTATCGTCCATCCCCTGAACATAAAAAAAACGACGGCGGTCCTGAAAGAGGAACTGGAGAAAGAAGGCCCATCCGTGATTGTTTCCCGGGGCCCCTGCATCTTTTTGCAGCGTGAAAGGCTCAAATCCATCAAGCCTTTCACGGTCGACATTGATGTCTGTACCGGCTGCCAGCTCTGCCTGGGGTTGGGATGCCCGGCCATCTCGTGGAAGAAAGAGGAAGCGGGTCTGGTCCCTCGAACCGGCAAGAAGCGCAAAGGTTTTGCATCGATCGATAAAACCCTCTGCGTCCAATGCAGCCTCTGCTTTCAGGTGTGCAGGGCCGATGCCATCAAATCCGCCGGAGGTCCGTCATGAAGGATTCCGTGACCAGCCTGCTTCTCGCCGGTGTGGGCGGACAGGGCGTCCTGCTCGCGAGCGACATCATCTGCAAGGTCATGATGAAGGCCGGATTTGATGTCAAAAAAAGCGAGGTCCACGGTATGGCCCAGCGGGGCGGATGCGTGACCAGTCACGTCCGTTACGGTCGAAAGGTATACTCCCCCATCGCAAAAGAGGGCGATGTGAACGTCCTTATTTCCTTCGAAAAACTCGAGACCCTGCGTTACCTGAACTTCTTGAAGGCGGGCGGCAGGGTCATCATCAACGAGGAAGAAATCCTTCCGCCCTCCGTGAACCTGGGTGAGACGGCCTATCCCGCGGACGCCGTGGACATCGTCCGGCACCAGTTCAAGGATGTCCTGGTTGTGAACGCCCTGGATCTGGCCCGGAAGGCGGGAAATATCCGGGCGGTCAGCATCGTCATGCTCGGCGCCCTTTCCAAGTACCTCCCCGAGGCCTCACCGGACGACTGGAAAAGCGTCATCGGTGAAGAATTCTCCGAGAAACTGGTTCCCGCCAACCTGAAGGCCTTCGACCTCGGAAGAGAAACGGCCTGAAAAACCGGAAAAAGAGCGATGATAAGGATATGGGCCTTTCTCCTCGGTGCCGTGATGCTTTTCTCAGCCGAAGGCGGGATTGCACAGGACGCAGGGGAGGGCGAGGCAACGAAAGTCTTCGGGTTTGCCGAACGTCTCTTCGAAGACGGGGACTATTACCGGGCCATTACGGAGTACAAGCGTTTCATCTTCCTGTTCCCCGAGTCAGAATATACCGAAAAAAGCTTCTACAGGATCGGGGAGAGCTATTTCAGGGCCAAGAAATGGAAAGAGGCCATAGAATCTTTCGATCTCTTCGTCAAGAAATTCCCCCGGAGCCTTCTCCGGGACGAAGCCCTGTACCATCAAGGGATCGCGGAAAAGAACCTCAAGAACTACAGCGAAGCTCTTTCCATCTTTCAAAGTCTCGCGGCACGATCCGGCGGTGACCTGAGGGATCGTGCCATCGTCCAGAACGCCCTGGTCCTTGTCGAAACGGCTGACTACAGGGGCGCCATCACAAAGCTCTCACTTATCCCGGCGGAAAGTTCCCTGTCAGAATCGGCCAGGAGTTTTTCAGAAGGGCTTGTCCGGGTTGAATCGCTGCCGCAAAAATCACCGGAGACGGCAGGCGTACTCGCCGCCCTGATCCCCGGGTCCGGCCATCTTTACACCGAAAGACCGCGGGATGCCCTCGTCGCCTTTCTTCTCAACGGGGCCTTCATCTGGGCGGCGATTGAACTCTTCGATCACGAAGACTATGTCCTGGGCGGTATCGTGACCTTTGTCGAGCTTGGCTGGTACACGGGGAATATCTACAGCGCCGTCAGCAGCGCCCATAAATACAATGAGAAGACACGCGAGGATTATATCGACGGCCTAAAGAAGAAAAGCGGGTTTAATTATTCTTTCAATCGAAATAGCGGTTTTATCCTTTACAGCCTGAGGTATTAATGTATAAATTATATTCGACTTTGCTGACATTTTTAATCCTGGCGGTAACGGTCGTTCCCTGCGCGGGCAGTGACGGAGGCGATTTCGGTCCAGGGTCTGACATGACGCCCGGCGTACACTCGGCATCCGGAAGGGGGGGGTCATGGGGAGCTGAAGCCGCGATTTTTTGCCTCCGGGTGTTCAGTGAATACATCTCTCCCGTGGACGGGGATCGTTGCACGATGTACCCGACCTGCGCTTCATACAGTGTCCAGGCCTATCGAAAGCACGGTTTTGCCATCGGGACGATCATGACGGCCGACCGCCTGATACATGAGATGGACGAGACCGAGAGGGCTCCGATTGTTTACAAGCACGGGGCAGGGCGGTTTCATGACCCCGTGGAAGCAAATGACTTCTGGTGGTACAAAAATAAATAATACAATTAATGATATACATGATTATTATGAAATAATACATTATGAATGACGATTATTACAAAGCCCTCGGTGTTGACAGGAGTGCCTCGACAGAAGATATCAAGAAGGCCTATCGCAGACTTGCCCTCAAGTATCATCCGGATCGAAACCCCTCGGACAAGAAAAGCGCGGAGGAAAAGTTCAAGAAAATCAGTGAAGCCTACGCGGTGCTGAGTGATCCCGAGAAGCGGAAGCAGTACGACAGCTTCGGATCCGATGCCTTCCGCCAGAAGTACACGCAGGAAGACATCTTCAGGGGCTTTGACCTGAACGAGATCTTGAGAGACCTCGGCTTTGGAGGGCTGGGTGGCGAGTTTACCTGGTTCGGTGGCGGGGGTGGCCCGAGAAGAAGAACCTACAGACAGCAGCAGCAGCCGGGTGGCACTGATTACTTCGGTGATGTCTTCAGGGATCAGCAGGCGTACACCTACCGTGAGGCACCCCCCCAGCGGGGTCAGGATATCGAATATAACCTAACGATATCATTAGAAGAATCTTCTTTAGGTACCGAAAAGAAAATCACGATTAAAAAGGGGCAGAAACTCGAAGAGATCAATGTCAAGATCCCAGTCGGAATTTCATCGGGAAAGAAATTAAGGCTTGCTGGAAAAGGACTGCAGGATCCATCCGGCGGACCGCCCGGCGATCTTTTTTTGAATATCCAAGTCCAGCCACACCATGCTTTCGTGCGCGAAGGTCAAGATCTTCTGGTTGAAAAATCGATCCCATATTCAAATGCCGTGCTTGGGACAACGATCGAAGTGGCAACGCTAGAAGGGCCCGTAAAGAGAATCAAGGTACCGGCGGGGACGCAGAACAACACGAAAATCCGGATGAAGGGATTCGGCATCAGGAACATGAAAGGTGAAGGCAAGGGAGATCTCTACGTAAAAATAGTTGTGGATGTCCCAAGGAAGGTGACGGAGAAGCAGGCGACGCTCATACGAAAACTCTCGGATGAAGGCCTGTAAGATTAGAATTAAATCTTACCAAAAAATTAACCCGTAAAGAAAAAAAGAAAGAACATTGCTGCGATATCAAACAGAATACATTTGAGAAACGTAACGTCTGATAAGATATGTTATGTAAACTTGTATTATGTACTTATATTCTTTCGATTTCTATATTCCCCCCTACACCCAGTGAATCTCCCGATATGATGATGAGACCCCGGACACCGTTAATCTTCAACCCATCCTCTATGGCCTTCTTGATATCCTCTTTCTTCTTGACCCGGTTCCCGATGAACGTTGCAACCGCGTCCGCAAGAATCGCGGACTGAGATGTCACGCACACTGCATCGGCAATTCCGAAGCTCAAGGAGTGACCGACGGAGGCCGAAGACGTGCAGACACCCATGGGCGTTTCCTCAGGCAATACGCGGATCGCCACTTTCATGCTCAGAGAAGAATCCGCTGCAAATATACCTACCCTGAGCGCTTTGTGTGTTTTGATAAACACATCGCCGCCGTTTTCTACAATGGCATTTCCCGAATATTTAAGAAGATCAAAACCGACAAATTCTGCTAGGGCTCCGGCGACGGATGCCATAGGGCCCACATGGGCTATTGTTGTGAATTTGAGCATTTCACGTACGATCTCCGGTGCCCTTGAATCTTCCCCGAGAGGCGCCAGGGATGATAAAAAGTCCGGCCTTTTTTTTATGTATTCTTCAATGAAATTGCGGTGTTTTATAACAGATTGTAAGGCTTTGTCTGACAGGTCGGTGTCTGTCCGGATGTACAGATCCGTTTCGGACACCTTGATCTGGTAGGACTTGAAAAAATCTTCTGCAATAACGCTTCTATAATGCTTATCCTTATATAATACATGAGACATTTCATTAAATAGATGGAAAAACATCTATAACGTATCGTATTTATTGAAATTTTGTTGAACCAAGACCGAGTATGTCATCGGCATCCTTCTTTATCCCTTCCGAGATACTCAATCTAAGACCGTCCCCGAGGTAGACAACCGTTTCGCTTCGGTCAGGAAGAATAATATGAAGGTAGCCGTCAAACCGACCACCGTGCTTGCTGAGGACACTCCGGAGGGATTCGATGTCCCCGGAGTCTTTGATGGATGCGTTCACATAGAAATGGACGGAATTGTAGGGCATCTCCAAGACCTCTGACAGCAGTCTCACCTCCGTCAGGATGACTTTCGTGCTCTCTTCACCAACATCGAGGGTCCCCTTCAGGTACAGAGGGGCTTCACCCTTGAGAAGGTCGATGTTATTTCGGTAAACATCGGCAAAGGCAATGGTGGCGATGGACCCTTTCATATCCTCAATGGTCACGTAGGCCATGATCTCTTTTCTCTTCGTCGTCACCTCCCGAATGTTGCTCACAATACCGGCGAAGGAAATATTCTCCCTGTCTTTTCTCTCCAGAATCGTCTCGGTATCGCAATCGACGATTTTATAGAGTTTGTCGGCATATCGAAGAAGCGGATGGCCGGTGATATAGAAACCGAGGGTTTCCTTTTCGTGCAAAAGCAGCTCCTGGTGGTCCCACTCCGGCACCCGGGGGATCAGTTCTCCCTCCCGTTTTTCGTCCCTCCGTTCCTGGTCCTCCTCGTGGGCATCGAAGAGATGAACCTGATCGCGGTCTTCTGCCCTCTGGCCCCGCGCGGTCATTTCGATGATTTTCTCGTAACCGTCCATGAGCGGTCGACGCCGGTATTTCATG
>JAPLJU010000112.1 GCA_026388445.1 Deltaproteobacteria bacterium | reverse complement strand
AGTTCGAGGATCGAGCTCTCGATCCCGAGCGATATGGGAGAACTGGAGAAAATAGCGGGCATTGTCAAAGCCAGGGGGCTCACGATCGTCTCCATGGTCTCGAGTGTCAGCAAAGATGATCCCGCAAACCGGCTGGCCGTTATCCGGGTCAACACCGAAGACGTGAGGGATCTCTGCAAGGCCCTGAGGGATGCCGGGTACAGGGTCACGACCCGTTACGAAGAGTAAGGTTTCCATCGATCCATATAAAACTGATAAAGGGGAAAAGGACTGGAAACGCGTGCCTTCCCCTTTTTTACTGAATTCCATAAGGAAGGGAGGAGAAGGAAGTTTATGAGCAACGAAAATCTTGAAAGTAAACGATGGTTAATCGCAATTGCGGCAGTTGTCATGCAGCTCTGCCTGGGGACGGTGTACGCCTGGTCAGTCTTTAAAAAGCCGCTCATGGCGACACATGGCTGGGGTGAAACTCAGACCCAGCTCACATTCATGTTCCTGATGGGCATTATCGGCTGTGCCGCCGCCTTCGGCGGGACCCTCGTGGATAAGAGAGGACCGAGATTTGTGGCGACGATCGGCGGTATCCTCTTCGGTGTCGGCACGCTCATCGCGGGGTATGCCGACCAGATCGGGAACATCTATCTTCTCTATCTCGGCTTCGGTGTCATTGCAGCCCTGGGAAACGGTTTCGGTTACGTCACCCCGATCGCAACACTGATTCGCTGGTTCCCCGACAAGAGAGGTCTTGTAACAGGTCTTGCCGTTATGGGATTCGGCGCGGGGGCCTTTTTCATGGGTCAGATCGCCCCCGGCATGATCGCAGGCTTCAAGGTGGTGGATGCCGCCACCGGGAAAATCATGTCTTCCGGTGTTGCCAACACGTTCTACATCTGGGGAATCATATTCCTGATCCTGGTTACCGGCGCGGCCCAGTTCTATAAAAACCCGCCGAAGGGATGGACTCCCGCCGGATATACGCCCGCCGCCTCCAGTGTTTCAGCGGCCAACTCATTCATGTTCGGTGAAGCTGTAAAGACACCGCAATGGTGGATGCTCTGGGCAATGCTGGCGCTTAACGTGTCGGCGGGGCTGGGACTCATCTCGCAGCTCTCCCCCATTTCACAGGAACTCTATAAACCACTCGTCAATCCGTCCTTCACGGGGGATCAGATCGTGAAGGCCCTTGCCGTGGCGGGCGGAACCGTCGTCGCCATATCGGCAATTTTCAATGGTCTGGGGCGGCTCTTCTGGGCCAAGATTTCCGATAACATCGGCCGGAAGGCGGTATTCGCCACCATGTTCATCACCCAGGGCGCGCTGTATCTCCTGGTCGCCCTCGGCCTCGTCAACAACTACTATTTATTTCTTGTCGTCGCCTGTTACCTGCTTGCCTGCTACGGCGGTGGCTTTGCCACGATGCCCGCCTTTGCGGCGGATTCATTCGGGCCCGGCTATATCGGAAAGGTCTACGGCTTCATGCTGACCGCCTGGAGTGTCGCGGGTATCGTCGGCCCCCTCGTATTCGCCCAAATTCCGAAACAGGCGCTTTTCGTCGCCGCGGGGCTTCTTATTGCCGGTCTTGTCGTTACGATTCTCTACAAGCCGCCGGCACCCAAGGGTGCGAAGGCGTGAGGAAAGTTGTGAGTAGTGAGTTGTGAGTGGTGAGGGAATCGAGTAAAAAAAGAGGCGGGCATCGAGCCCGCCTCTTTTTTATTATTTCTGTTTTTTCAATTGTTTCCTAGACCCGATACCCTTGACCCTGTTCCCAGGGCCTTCGGCCCTACGCTGCCTCTATCTTTACCGCGCAGACCTTGTACTCGGGGATCTTCGCGATCGGGTCGAGCACCGGGTTGGTCAGGAGATTGGTCAGCACTTCGCGGAAGTGGAAGTTCATGAAGATCGTACCCTCCGGCGAGCGTTTGGTCACCTGGGCTTTTCCTTCCACGTTCCCGCGCCTCGAGGTGACTTTCACGTTTTTTCCATCCTCGATGCCGTATCTCTTCGCATCCTTCGGGTTGATCTCGACAAGACTCTCCGGGTATCTCTCCATGGCCCCCTTGGAGCGGCGCGTCATGGTTCCGGTGTGGTAATGGTAGAGGACACGGCCCGTGGTCAGCGTGAGGGGATAATCCGCGTCGGGGAGTTCGTCGGGCGGGATGTACTCAATGGGTGCGAAAAGCCCCAGACCCCTGGTAAAGCGATCCCGGTGGAGGAACTTCGTTCCCGGATGCTCCTCGTTGATACAGGGCCACTGGATGCCGGTCTTCTCGATGCGGTCGTAGGTGATGCCGGCGTAACTCGGAGTCACCTGTCGAACCTCCTCGAAGATATCCTTTGCGGAGGCATAGTGCATCGGGTAGCCCAGCCGGGTGGAGATGGCCGCGATGATCTCCCAGTCCGGTTTAGCCTTGCCCGGGGGATCGACGGCCTTCCTGCTTCGCTGAACCCTTCGTTCGGTGTTGGTGATGGTCCCGTCCTTCTCGGCGAAGCAGGCGACCGGCAGGACCACATCGGCGTGCTCAGCCGTCTCCGAAAGGAAGATGTCCTGAACCACCAGGAAATCCAGCTTCTTCAGGGATTCTTCCAGGTGGTGCAGATCCGGGTCGCTCAGCATGGCGTTTTCGCCCATGATCCAAAGGGCCTTGATATCGCCTTTGTGGGCGGCATTCGTCATCTCGACGACTGTGAGGCCGGGTTTTGCCGGGAGCTTGACCTTCCAGGCTTTTTCGAACCGGGCCCTTGCCTCGTCATTACTGACCATCTGGTAGGCGGGGAAGACATTGGGCAGCGCCCCCATGTCGCAAGCCCCCTGGACGTTGCCCTGGCCCCGGAGCGGGTTGATGCCGCCGGATTCGATACCCATCTTGCCGCAGAGCATGGCGAGGTTCGCCAGCGACTTTACGTTGTCTGTTCCCGTCTTGTGCTGGGTAATGCCCATGGCGTAAATGATGCTCGATTTGTTCGCCGTGGCGTACAGGCGGGCAGCCGCCCTGAGCTGGTCGGCGGGAACACCGGAGATCTTCTCCACGTACTCGGGAGTGTATTTTTCCACGATCTTCCGGAGTTCCTCGAAGCCCTCGGTCCGGGTCTCGACGAACTCCTTTGCGTGGATGTTTTCCTTGAGGATGGCGTTCATCAGACCATTGATGACGGCTACGTCTGTCCCGGGCTTCTGGCGCAGCCACAGTGTGGCGTACTTGCAGAGCCCGATCTCGCGGGGGTCGATGACGATGAGCTGTGCATTCCGATGGCGGACAGCTCTCTTGACGTACATGCCGATGACGGGGTGGTTTTCCGTCGTGTTCGTTCCCGTGGCGAGGATGACATCGGCGAATTCGAGTTCCTTGATGGAATTCGTCATGGCACCACTTCCGAATGCGGCGGCCAGACCGACCACCGTGGAGGAGTGTCAGAGCCGGGCGCAGTGATCGACATTGTTAGTCCCGATCACCGCTCTCAGAACTTTCTGGAAGAGGTAATTCTCCTCGTTCGTGCAGCGCGCCGAGGACAGACCCGCGATGCTGTCTGCCCCGTGTTTTTTCCTGATCGAAGCGAGTTTCTTCGCGATCACGTCCAGGGCCTCGTCCCAGGAGGCTTCCCGGAGCTTGCCCTTTTCGCGGATGAGCGGCGTCCTGAGGCGATCGGGATGGTCGATAAAGTCAGCGGCGAACCTTCCCTTGACGCAAAGACTCCCGTCGTTGGGGGGACCGTATTCCTTATTGGAGGTGATTTTGACCACCTTTCCCTCGTGGACATTCAGGTCCAGCTGGCATCCCACGCCGCAGTAGCCGCAGGTGGTACGGACCTTTTGAAGTTCCCAGGGCCGCCCGGCGAACCGTCCCTGCTTGTTGATGATGGCGCCCGTCGGGCATGACTCCATGCATTCCCCGCAGAAGACGCAGATGGAATTTTTGTAGTCACTGTCAAAGGCGGGACCGACTTTCATCCGCGAACCGCGCATATAGAAATCGAGGACTTCATTGACCTGGACTTCGTTGCAGGCGCGGATGCAGCGGCCGCAGAGGACGCATTTGTTCAGGTCCCTCATGATCATCGTGTTGGTGGTTTCTATCGGATAACCGGGGGGCTTGATGTCGAAACGGGGTTTTTCGATCTTCAGCCAGTAGATGAGGTCCTGCAGCTCGCAGCGCCCGTTGGATTCGCACATCAGGCAGTTGTGATCTCCGGAAGCCCAGAGCAGTTCGACGACGAGCTTTCTGGCTTCGCGGACGCGCTCCGTATCCGTTTTGATGATCATGCCGGGGCTCACCGGCATCGCGCAGGAGGCCACCAGGTTCTTTGCGCCCGCCACTTCGACGACGCACACGCGGCAGGCGCCGACCGGGGTGGTCATGGGAAAGTAACAGAGTGTCGGGATGTAGATGCCATTTTGTCTTGCCACTTCAAGGATCGTTTGTCCGGGTAGAGCCTGGAATTCCCGTCCATCGATGGTGACCGGAAGCTTTTTCTCCATGGGTTAAAATCCTCCTGAAATCGGTGGGAAAAATGGTCGCATCTTCATATAACAATTGCGGAAAGAAGGAAAGTATTTTTTCGCGATTCTTCGTGAGGATGAGCCCGCCGGTCATGGGTCGCTTTCACGAATGATTACGAAAGTTTATGGGAAAGGTTTGTCCTTTTCGTCCATGGGGGTCACGGCGGTGATTCTCTTGAGAAGGGAGCCTCCCTTGGAGCCCTGTCCGAGGGAGGTATCGGACACAACCACTCGGCCCACGTATTTCGTTTCCCGGGTAAAAAAACCGGGCTCGCTGTTATAGGCCCAGGCGCTGTGGATGATGTAGGGTTTCCCGTCGATCACGCCCAAGAAAAGCATGATGTGGCCCGGCGTGTAGAGAACCGCCGGACGGCCATCGTATTTTTTTAAAAGCTCGATCTTTTCACTGTCCTGAAGATATTGGATATCGGCTCGGTATCTACTGTTGAACTGGGATTGTCGAATACTGTTTCTGGGCATGTTGAAGCCGAAGCAGCGATAGATATCCATGATGAAGCGGGAGCAATCCCTCCCTTCATACAGGTCTCCCCATCCGTAGGGATGGTTCAGCAGTTTGAAGGCCTGACGATAGAGATTTTTCATCGTGAAGGGGAGGGGGCCTTCATGAACATCATCGGAGGCACGGATGTAACCGGTAGTCCGTTTCAGGGTACCGTTTTCATCTCTGGAGGGAAGCGTCACGCGGTAAAAGGACTCTGTCCTGCTTTCAAAGGGGAGTGTCGCTCCCATCTGAAGTGTGGCGGCATGCTGGGCAAGAGATGGATCTGTGTAGACTTCGACACGGGCACCTGTCACGATAACGGGGTTCGAACGGGCAAAGTGTAAGACGGTATTTTTGGCGGCCGTGGCAATCTTCGAAGCTTCGACCCACCCCTTCGTGTGGGAGACCTGGATCAGGTACCACGTCCCGTCCTTTGTGGCATGGACAATGGCCGCAGGGGTCCCGCATTCCAGGAGGGTATACTGAAAACGGTCAAAGCTGTTCCGGAAGGGTTTATCCAGGAAGATTTCGTTTGTCGGGAGCCTGCGGAGATTCGCCCTCGAGGTGATGATACCGTACTGGGGGGACAGGATTTCGGGCAGCGTCCCCATGGAAGATTCGATTCGATCGTAGAATTTTTTTGTCAGGGGGTGATTCGTATGGTCATAACCCGGAGGCCCGTTTTTCAATTTCTCCAGGTCATCAAGCATGTCCTGCAGGTACGACCTTGCCAGGGGCTCCGGAAGGGCGAAGATGTCGACGAGATTGATATGGGACTTCAGGGCCGATCGGTTGAGGGCTTCAATTTCTTCCGGGGTCAGGATGAGGGCGCGCGGTTCGGCAACTCTCGATGCCCAGAAATCGGCGGATTCGAAATCCGGGTTCACGTTCTGAAGCCGCAAAGGGGCAAGCTCCCGTGACTCCCAGAGAGCGAGGATGGGTTTTTCGGCGCAAGAGAGGAAGGCTGGAAAGAATATAACAAGGAGGATGATCAGGACTCTGAGATCTTCGAATTTCAAAAGGGTTATTTTGCGACGAGGCTTTTTCAGCATTTGGAAAAGTAAACATTCAGGGGGTCCGGCCTTTCCGGACCCGAATACCTATTTCAGAGGCTGGTCGCCTAATCTGACAAATTCGAACCCCTTGTTCTTTAGCTCGGGAACCGCCGCCATCACTCCTTCAGCGCTCTCCCCCTCCGGGTGATTCATGTGCAGGATGACGATGGAGCCCGGTGCCGCACCGAGCAGTGCTTCGATGACGTCTTTTTTTGAGTAAGTGGCACCGGCATCGCCCACGATGCTCCAACCGATGACCCCATAACCAAGGGCGTTGGCAATTTTCACACCGTACTCGTCACAGAATCCCGCGGCCGGGCGAAAGTACTTTGGCTTTTTACCCGCCAGGATTTCAATCTTCCTCGCGTTCTGTTCAATTTCGTCGATGATCTCGTCGATGTTCTTCGTCCCCTGGATTCCCTGGGCCTTCTTTCCATTGATCGAACAGGGCCTGTGGTTCAGCCCGTGGTTCGCGATTTCGAAAAGCGGGTTCTCCGCCAGCTCCTTGGCAATGTCGGGGTTGGCATCGATCCACTTTCCGCTCAGAAAGAGGGTGGCCGGGATTTTGTCCCGCTTGAGGAAATTGATCAGCTTTGCGTCGTATCCCTTGCCCTTTGCGCCCCCGCAGGCATCAAAGGTCAGGGCGATGAGTTTCTTATCCGTATCGAGCGTCGTTTTCGTGCCGGTGACGTTTTCACCCCACTGCCGGGGGACCTTGCCCGTAAAGGAAACGAGGATCCGTTCCCGGAGGGTCGCAAAGCTCAGTTCGAGGTGACGCGGCGACTGGATCTTTTTTCTGACGGCAGGCTGGCGAAGGGTGTCTTCAGGTGCCGGCGATGCCGCCGGCGGGTCCTGGATGGCCCTTTCCGTGACGGCGAATGCCGGCAGGTCTACACCGCTGAACCACGGAAGGAGTGCAAGTAGGAAGGTAAGAAGATAAATATATCTGGCCATGACCCGCTTTTTATGCTTCGGAGATTCTTTTCAATCAAAAAGCTGAGGCATCTTACCAGAAAAAAGGCTGCCGATGAAGGATTATTTTATCTTTCCGCCGACCGAAATGACTTTCTCCCGGACGGGAATATCTTTCCCCGCCCGTGCCACGGCTTCTCTGACGATTCGGGGGAGTGTCGAGCAACAGGGGACCTCCATGTCGAGCACGGTGATATCCCGGATGTCATTTTGCCTGAAAATTTCCGTAAACCGATCGAGGTAAAGCGTCCGGTCGTCGAACTTCGGGCAGCCGAGCATGACCACGCGTCCGTCGAGAAAGTCTTCATGAAAGGAGCCGTAGGCCACAGGAACGCAATCGGCGGCGACGAGGAGTCTGGCGTTTTTCAGGAATGGGGCGGAAGGCGGAATGAGCCGGATCTGGACGGGCCACTGGGCAAGAGCAGATACCGATCTGGCGGAGGGTTCCTTTGATGTCGTTTTTTTCTTCTCCGCGGGCGCCTGGAACTGCATCATCATGGAAGGGCAGCCGGCGTGTTCTTGGAGCGTCTGAAGGGGCGGTAATTTCTTGTGGGACCTCAGGTGTTCGTGGACCGCTGACTCGTCGAAGGTCTCGGCTTCTCTTTCGACGATCGCCAGCGCTCCCCTGGGGCAATCGCCGAGGCAGGCTCCAAGGCCGTCGCAGAATTTGTCTGAAATGACCCGGGCCTTGCCGTCGATGATCTGGATGGCACCTTCGGCGCAGGCGGGAACGCAGAGCCCGCACCCGTCACACAGCGCTTCATTGATTTCGATGATCTTTCTTTTCCTGTGCATTTTTCCTCCGGGAATCAAAACGGTTTGTGGAGGCACCCCGATCTGGTGCACCCTATTCCTTTTGCCGTCTGTTCGCATTGATAACAAAACATGTTCGTTCTCCGTTTCTGGAAGGGCCTTTTCTTAAAATGCTATTTGTTTTCTTTGGTAAAATCTTTGACCCAGATCAAAAAAGCAAAAATTCGAAAACAGAAGATTCCCGCCGCTGAAAGTCCTTTTATTTTTGCCGGAAAAAGGATAGATAGACAGGCCATGGATAAGATTCAGTTTTTATCCCGCTTGCCCCTGTTCAGGGGTTTGCCGGATGAGGAGCTCCGGACGCTGGCGGAAATCGCGGGGGTGAAGACCTATCGTAGGGGCGAAACCATCTTCCTGGACGGAGGAGAGGGTCATGGTTTCTACGTCGTCTTCACGGGTAAGGTAAAGATCTACAAGTTGTCCCCCGAGGGCAGGGAACTCGTCCTGCACATCATGGGACCGGAGGATTCTTTTGCCGAGGTGCCCGTTTTCGAGGGAAGGCACTATCCGGCGAACGCCGAGGCCGTCGAAGACACCCGGGTTCTCTTTTTCCCTCGCGAAGCGCTGCTGCAAACGATCCGCAGGGACCCCTCCCTCGCGATGAACATGCTCGCGGCCCTCTCGGCCCGCCTGCGGGAGTTCGCGCAGAGGATGGAAGACCTGTCGCTCAAGGACGTGCCCTCCCGCCTCTCCGCCTATTTCCTCCACCTGAGCGAGCAGGAGCAGGGGTCCGACGAACTGGATCTCGACATCAAAAAGGGCCTCCTGGCGAGCCTCATCGGGGCGAAGCAGGAATCCCTCTCCCGTATCCTTGCTAAAATGAGCGAGCGGCGGATCATTGAGGTGAAAGGGAAGAAAATCAGGATCCTCGACAGGCAGAAACTGAAGAAAATAGCCGCCGGCGACAGGACCCTTTTCAACTGACCGTGGCTTCCCGTTCCCGTTATATCACTTCTAAAATTTACTTGACGGTGTAAACTTTTTTGTGAAACCCGTGACAACGGAAATTCTATTAAAAGGAGGAAAATGAAATGGATTGGAGAGACGAGTACAAGCGTAAGGTTGTTTCCATGGAAGAGGCGGCAAAACAGGTCAAATCCGGCGATGTTGTCCTCGCCGGCCTGGCCGTCGGGGCGTGCTCGGGTGATATGTACAACGCGATTCTGGACCGCTGGAAGGAACTGAAAGACGTCAAGATTATAGATGCCGTTCAGGTGCGCCCGGCAAAGCTCTACGACCCGAATTTCATGGCCGGCATCGACGGGCATATTAATTTCTGGCCGGCCTTCGGCCTCATCACCATCCGCAAAATAAACGCAACGTTGTTGCCCGATTTTCTACCCATCACGAGTTCCGACTCGGCGGGCAAACTTTCCAGGATCACGGACGTTTTTGCATGTATGGTCACCCCCCCGAACAAACAGGGTTACGTGAATCTCGGCCTGACGAACTTTTACTCCCTGGAGACCATACGGCAGGGCAAGGCTTCCGGCAAATTGCGCATCGCCCTGGGGGAAGTGAACGACAAGATGCCGATCATTTTGGGCGATAACTGGTTACACGTATCGGAATTCGACTTCTTCGTGGAACACTCGACAGCGATCCCTGCATTCACCCGGGCCCAGCCCGGAGAGAGGGAACAGAAGATCGCCGGCCATGTTCTGGAGCTCATCAATGACGGGGACACGTTCCAGATGGGCATCGGTGCCATCCCTGAGGCGGTGGTCAGCGGCCTGAATGGAAAACACGATCTGGGCGTTCTGACCGAAATGTTCCCCATCGGCCTTCCGCAGCTCATCGAAAAGGGGATCGTCACCAATGCGAGAAAACCTTTCCATAAGGGAACAACCGTCGCGACCTTCTGCATGGGCGATCAGGGCATGTATGATTATGTGGCTGAGAATCCGCGATGTGAATTTTATCCCGCAAGCTACACGAACAACCCGGCTTTTATCGCGCAGCACCCCAATATCGTGGCCATCAACATGGCCCTGATGGTTGATTTCAGCGGTCAGATCGCTTCAGAGGGCCTGGGGCACAGGATGGTCAGCGGCTCCGGCGGGCAGCTCGACTTCCAGATGGGCTCGAGTTATTCAAAGGGTGGGAAGGGGATCACGCTTCTCACATCGTCGCGAAAATTAAAAGACGGGACGCTGGCCTCGTCCATCGTTCCCGAAGTGCCGCTGGGAACTCCGATCACCGTGCCGAGGTCCTTTGCCGATTATGTGGTGACGGAATACGGCATCGCCCATCTCCGTTACAAAACCCGCCGGCAGCGGGCAGAGGCGCTCATCAACATCGCCCATCCGGATCTCCGTGGTGAGCTGAGAAGCGCTTTGAAGAAGAATTTCTACATGTCGAAAAAGGCCTGAAAACTTTGATCCAGTAAGAAGAGGCAACAGATATTGCCGGGCGTATATTTTGTGAAAGGAGACAGGTCATGTCAGTGTTGATGGATTATCGGGTCGATCAGGATCTCATCGGCCACATCGTTTTTGATCACCCAACGGAAAAGATGAACGTCATATCTGCCCAGTTCATGGAAGAGTTCATAAACTGCCTGGACAGAATAGGAAAGGATGAGAAGGTCCGGGGTGTTGTTCTGGAGAGCAAGAAGCCCGGTGTCTTCATCGCCGGCGCCGACATCAAGTGGCTGCAGGATCTGAAAACCGCCGAGGACTGCCGGTACTTTGCAAAGATGGCCCACGTCCCCTTCGACCGCCTCGAGGCCTTGAAAGTGCCGACCGTCGCGGCTATCAGCGGCGTCTGCCTCGGAGGGGGCCTTGAGATCGCGCTCGCCTGCCGGTGGCGCGTGGCGGCCGACACGCCGGCGGTTCAGGTCGGGCTTCCGGAGGTGAAGCTGGGCGTGATCCCGGGAGGGGGCGGCACACAGAGGCTTCCGGCCCTCGTCGGAATCAAGAGCGCCCTGGAACTCGCCACGGCGGGAAAGACCCTGAGGGCCCAGGAGGCTCTCAAGCTGGGTCTGGTCGACGCTGTGTTTCCCGCCGAGCATTTCAACGAGAAGGCGAAGGAATTCCTGCTCCAGAAGATCAGGGAGCAGGCGCCCGTGACAAGGCCATGGTTGAGTGGCGATTTCCGCTACGGGGCATCGGCGGAGGAAAAGACCCCGGAATTTCAAAAACAGCTCTTCGCCGGGGCGCGGCAGATGACGCTGAAGGCGACGAAGGGTTTCATCCCCGCCCCGCTCAAAGTCATCGATTCCATGGAAGCCGGCGCGACCGGAGGATTTAAGGCCGGCCTCAAGGCGGAGCAGGAGATCTTCGGCAACATCCTGTGCTCGAACGAAGCCCGGAGCCTCATCGATCTCTTCCTGATGCAGAACGCCATGACCAAGGTCTACGGGTCGAAAGACCGCTCCATCAAGCCGGAGCCGATCAAAAAGGTCGGCGTCCTCGGCGCGGGCCTCATGGGCTCGGGGATCGCCCACAGTGTCATCATGTCCGGCCGCAATGTGGTTATGAAGGATGTCAGCGGCGAGGCCCTCGAGCGCGGCGTAAACTCGATCCGTGGCATCCTTAAGGCCGAGGTCGACAAGGGACGGATGGCGGAAGCCAAGATGAACGAGGCCCTTTCGAGGATCACGAAATCCACGGATTACGCCGTCTTCTCCGATGTGGACCTCGTCATCGAGGCGGTCTTCGAGGACATGGGGATTAAACAGCAGGTGGTCAAGGAAATTGAAAAGGTCCTCCCGGCCCACGCGATCTTCGCTTCCAACACGTCCTCTCTCGCCATCAGTGAGCTTTCCAAGGTCTCCTCGAGGCCGGAGCGCTTCATCGGCCTCCACTACTTCTCTCCCGTGAACCGCATGCCGCTGCTGGAAATCATCCGGGGGCAGAAGACCTCGGAGCAGACCGTGGTGTCAGCCGTGGCGTTTTCCCACACCACGAGGAAACTCCCCATCGTTGTAAATGATTGTTACGGATTTTACACCACCCGTGCGGTTTG
>JAPLJU010000038.1 GCA_026388445.1 Deltaproteobacteria bacterium | reverse complement strand
GGGACATCCAAAAAGGTCAAAAAAGGTTGTGACAGCGTAACTCCGCCGCTCGTCACCTGACTGGAAAAGATCCCTGTTTCCAGAACAGTAAAAGCGGACAAATCTATTTGTTGCTAACACATAAACTTTACCTTAGCCTCCTTCGTATTCGAGACCCGCAAGAGGCATCGGTCCCGCCTTCACGGGAAGATCGGAGCAAATAGCGAGCCACCGGCTGTCTGGAAGCATCAGGGTAAAAAGGGCGTTTTCCGACTTCCCGGAGTCGATCATGCCGTCATACCGTATCCGTCGGGACCGTTTTTCCCCGGGAGAAGTGCGGGTACCTGTCAGGATAGAGATTGGCGGCCTAACCGGGGCCCTGACCTTCTATATTCCACTTTTCGAGGGTATATTTTTCCCTGAGAAGGCGTTCTTTCATGGTCCTCTCTTCCGGTGTGAGTTCACCCGGCATGATTCGGACGTGGAATACCTCCTCAAAGCCTTCCAGAAGAACCCGGGTGAGCCCCAGGGGGCTTATCTTCTCTTTGAGATGGCCCCGGAGGGACGTCACAGCCCTTTCCATTTCCCTTATCTTCTGTTCCACGCTCTCCCCCGGACTCAGAAGCACCGCCGCTGTTCTGACCGGGTCGAAGTCCACGAGAATGGACCCGTGCTGCAGGAAAACGCCCCTCGAGCGTGTCTGGGCGCTGCCGCAGATCTTGCGACCCTCCACAAGAAGCTCGTACCGGGAAGGTACGGAAAAGCAGAATGCTGCCAGTCCATCGGGAGCACGGGATCTGCCATCAGCCGTCATCTCCGCTTCCACACCGAGTTTGGAAAGGGCCTTCAGAATTGCAGAGCTTATTACCTGGTAGGTCCCGAGGATCCCCCGGGGAAAGAGGGGATGATTCTCCCCGGCAACAAGGGAATAAGTGACTTCACAATCATGAAAAACAGCCTTCCCCCCCGTGGGCCGCCGTACAACATCGATGCCGTGCTCACGGCAGTACGAAAGGTTGACCTCTTTCATGGCGTCCTGGAAATAACCGAGAGACACGGCCGGCGGATCCCAACCGAAAAAGCGAAGGGTGGGGATAGCGGGTGCCGTACCGGCATGGCGAAGCAGCGCTTCATCCGTCGCCATGTTCTCGAAGGCGCCCGACTCCGCAAAGGGAAGATATCGCCAGGTTTCCATGATTGGCATCAGACTCAAGACAAAAGGCAAAAGAAAGAGGATTTTCTTGTGGCGCCCGGTCGTGATGTAAAAGCGAATGACGGGCAGCAGCATTATCGGGACGGGGAGGGGCGACTTCGGAGAGGAGGGAGGTATCAGAGGATCCTCAAATCCTTTGGAAATCGGGTGAGAACTTCATGGCCGTCTTTCTTAACCAGTAGTTTGTCCTCCAGACGGATGCCCCATCGGCCCGGAATGTAAATGCCCGGTTCGACCGTCACGACCATACCCTCCTGGAGGTGACCGTTCGAGGCGATCGAGAGCCGCGGGGCCTCGTGTACATCAAGCCCTACTCCGTGTCCCGTGCCGTGGGAAAAATATTTTCCGTATCCCCTCTTCTCAAGACACCGACGGGCGATGCCATCGATTTCCCTGCACGCGGTGCCGGCCCTGACGGCATCCATCGCCCGGTCATGGGCCTCTTTGACGGCTTCGTAAGCATCTTTCTGGGCGCGGTTCAACCGCCCGACTCCGAAGGTACAGGTTTCATCGGAGTGATAACCCTCGTAAACGGCACCGAAATCAATAACCACAAGATCTCCCCTCTTGATCCTGCGGGACCCCGGTCTGGCGTGGGGCAGGGCTGCGTTTTCCCCTGAGGCGACGATGGTTTCGAAGGAAAGGGACTCGGCGCCTTCCTGTCGTATCCGGTAATCCAGTTCCAGCGCGACATCCGTCTCCTGCACACCGGGCTTAACAATAGGAAGGGTGGACTCCAGGGCTCGCGTCGAAATCTGCACGGCCCTTTTTATAAAGGCAATTTCCCTCCTGCTTTTGATGGACCGGAGACCGCCGAGGTGGTCATCAGTAATTGCCCTTAACTTGATGCTTTTAAGCTTTTTTAAGAGAATGGCGTAAAAGTCATAGGTAATGGCGGCCGCTTCAAAACCAAGGGTTTTCACCCGCAGCCCAGAGGCAACCTGCACGATACCCGCCACCTTCTCCCGGTATTCGAAAACCCGGATGCGGCGGGTCTGTTTTCTGGCCTGAGTGGTGTAACGGCCGTCGACCAGCAGGACCGTTTGTTCTTCAGACACAAGCAGGGCCGCGTCACTGCCCGAGAAACCCGTAAGGTAGCGAATGTTTTTGAGATCGAGAAAAAGGATGGCTTCCACACCCCGGACGGCCATAATGGCATGTATGGCAGCAAGCCGGCTTTCCCGGTGGATGGAATCATGCACCATGATCCCTCGTTCTCTCCAGGTTTTTCAGCCACCTGTTGAGCTCCCGGACAACCTCTTCACGGTTTTCTTCGGGGTGGCGGCTCTCGATCTTTGCCGAAAGGAGGTTCTTCAGACTTCCCAGCTTCTGTCTCACTTTCTCGTTGCCGGGATCCTTCGAGAGAATTTCTTCCAGTATATTCCGGGCCTGATCAAAGTGACCCTGTTCAATGCAGAGGTCAGCCAGGGTCAGCGTGCGAAATTCCGGCGACACCCGCGAGATGTCCGTCTCTTCCGGGGATGCCCCATCCTCCTTGCGGCGTAAGGCCGCAGCGTCCCTCCCGGGGGCAACACCCTCGGAGAGCTCCAGTGCAAGAGATTCTTCGGGGTTGAGCGTTCGAAACAGCTGGTAGGATTTCCTGGCCTCCGCCAGGAGTCCTTTTTTCTGGTAGATATCCCCCATGTACCTGAAGACGTAGGACCAGCGCTGAAAATCCTCCTCCAACCCCCGAAGGATATTGAGGGCGCGATCAAGTTCCCCCAGTTTGAACCACGCATACCCGAGGATGACCCTGGCTTCCACGTCGCCGGGGTACATCTCCAGTCGCTCCTGGGCGAGATCGATGGCCAGATGGTACGAGCCCTGGTTCAGATAATACTCGGCCTCCCAGATCAGATCCGTCATCTCCTTGAGATTTCCGTCCTTCAAGGGTACCTCCTTTGAGGACCGTGCCAAAGCTGAGACAATTGATCAATAACATTCATATCTTACTACCTGCTGATCCGTAACACACCCCCCGGGGTGTGTCAAGGGTGAAATGCCGCGGAGCCGCATGGGCCTTACCCTGGTTATCCTTGCAGACATCCGATGGTCTGCTGCGCTTTGATTCAGGCCCGCAAACCGGGAAGAAATGTATGGTGATAATAGACATTTATTTGACGCATGTCAAATAATAGACGCTTACTTTAATCAGGAGGAAGGGTGAATCCGGAGGAGGGGTTAATATTAAATAATTGATTTTTATGTGTTTTATTATGGAACACTGCAATACCGGACCAGGAGCTCAGGCAGTAGATGATTGAAAGTGGTGATGGAGGGGTTTTGCAGGGCCTTCATCCCGCTTCCATGCGGGATGAAGGCTTGCAATGAACTGGAAAGTCACGACTGAAAGGAGGGTCAATTCTTAACCAGGCCTTCTGCCTCTCTGAGGATCTTCGGTGTCACGAAGATCAGGATTTCCCTCTTGGTGTTATTGATATCCTCGGCCTTGAAGAGCCACCCCAGAGCGGGGATCTTCATGAACCAGGGAACCCCGGCTACGGTCTTTTGTTCGGTGAGCTTGCGGATGCCGCCGATGACAAGGGTGTCTCCGTCCTTCACCACGACGGTGGAATCCACTTCTTCTTTATTAATGGGCGGATTTCCCAGGACCGACCGTGTGTAATCGGCAAAGTCATTGTTTGCCTTGACCTCCATGGCGATCTTCCCTTCCGGTGTCACCGAGGGTTTCACGTCCAGCTTCAGAACCGCCTCTTTGAACTGAACCGTTCTTGTGACAACACCGCCGGAGACCGACTCGATCACGTAGGGAATTTCCTCACCCTGCTTGATCGTCGCCTTGATGCCGTCGAGGGTTGTCACCTTGGGAGACGAAATGATCCTCCCCTCGGTCGTGGACTCCAGGGCATGAAGCTGCGCATCCAGAATGTACTTGCCGGAACCGGCGATCACACCGAAGGTGGGTACGCCCGAAAAAAAGCCGGGGAAGTTGACGGCCAGACTGCTGTTGGTCACGCCGACACCCGTACCCGCAGAGTAAGGCGGGTTCGAGAGATAGGTGCTGATGGCGTTCGGCAAAGATGTCGGGGTCGGTGCATATCCGGCGCTGCCGCCGAGGGCACCCACCTGTGAGCTGCCCCAGGAACCCAGCGCGCCGGCACCCCACTGAACACCGAGTTTCCGGATGAAGGTTTCACTGGCCTCAACGATCTGGGCCTCGATGGAGATCTGCGGCAGTTTGCCGCGGGACACGGCCTCCTTGAGTCTCATCTCCTCTGCCTTCTTGATCTTATCCGCCGACAGGACGGTGATGACGTTGCCCGTACGTTTCATCCCGAGACCATGGGCATCCATGATCGTCTCCAGGGCCTGGTCCCAGGGGACTTCCCGGAGCTGCATCGTCACGGTCCCTTTCACATCATCACCCGAAACGATGTTGAGACCGCTGGCCTCGGCGATCAGTCGGAAAACGTTCTTGATGTTCGCATCCTGGAAATCGACGGTGAGCTTCTGGCCCGTGTACTGTCGTTCGCCGGCAACGGTCGTCCGTGTGCCGTTTTTAGACGGTGCATAGGCCTTCTCGACATTCTCGGCCTTTGCGACATCCCTTCTTTCCTCGGCCGGCTTCTTCTCCGCTATGGCCGAAACATCAATATCCACAAAGACCTTGTTGGCTTCGTCTTTCACAACGTAGGGTGCCATCTCCCTCATGTTGATCTTGAAATAGGCCCAGGTTCTGCCGTCGACGGTCTCGTGGGTTGCCACGATACGATCCACACTTCTCAGCGTCACGTCATCAAGCTTCTTTATCTTGTCAGGCGGGACCTGAACATTCTCGAGTCTCACGGCCAGCGTTTCGGCCGATTCCCGCGCAACGTTGTACCCCGTGAGCTTCGATACAACGAAGGTAATTCGCTCTTTGCCCTCCAGTCGCTCAAAAATCACATCCTCCAGGCTGCTCAAACTTTCGGTCTTCGCCGGACTGGCGACGGCTCCTTCTTGAGGCGGTCCCGGAGATGCGCTTTCCGTCCCGTAGAGAACGGTTGCGAATCCGAAAACGGTGCAAAGCGCGATCAGATAAGGAATCCAATTTGGTATTCTTTTCGGTTTCATAATCTACCCTCTTTTTCGTCTTTATGAAGCTTTATGACTGTTCGCTGCGTCTTGTTCTTTCCCGTTCCATCAAAGAATCTTTCCTCGACGATCATCCGGTCCCGGAGTATTTCGACGACCCGGCCCATGTTATGCCCGATGTGAGTTCCCTCAGAGATGATATAGCCTTTTCCCTTGGGATCCTCCACCATGGCCACCTTTTTGTTGCCGCCGAGGGCGATGCCGACCATCTTGAACTGTTCCAGCCCTATCTCCTGGAGGGGTGTCCTTGGGACATTCCGGTTGGGCTTGCCGGTCGTAACCTTGGCCACCTCGAGATTCAGAAAGGGCTTAAAGGGATCGGTTTTACCCTTCGGATCGTAATGATAGGAGGCCGCCTCATCCGGCTTTTGAGTTTCAGCCGCCTTCTCCGCTTGAGCGAGCCCCTGAACGGGCCATGAAATCACGAGCACGGTGAAGAAAAATGCGGCGGACCCTTTCCAGCACATGGTGGCCTTTTTCAATATCACTCTGTTTCGACGCCCTGATACGGGCCGCAGAAAATGATTGCACATGATCTATTATCCTTGCGGTTGCTTGATGTTCTTTTCCGGTGGCTTCTTGGCCTTGTCGTCGACTTTTTTGGCCGCCTCAGCCTTCTCTCCGAACATGTAAGTCTTGATCAGGCATGTCGTCGTGAGATTGGACTTGCTCTCGTTTTTCGCCTTTTCCATGGCGATGTTGGAGATGTTGACAATGCGGGGCAATTTTGCGACCCGCTCGAAGAACTGGGCTGTGTCGTGATATCCGCCATTCACGGTGATCTTGACGGGGAGTTCCGCATAGAATTCCTTCCATACGGGTTCCATCGGTTCGAAAAGAAGGAACTCCACACCACCGTATCCACCGGCTTCCGAGACGGAAATCAGCAAGCCCGGGATCTCCTTTTGCTCCGGAAGCTTTGCCATGGCGATTTCGAGATCCTTCTTCAGGTTGGCGATCTCTTTCTCATACCGCTTCATCTCCTCTATCACCAGTTGCTTCTGCGCAATCTGCTGTTTCAGGCTGGCGAGATTCTCCTCGAGCTTACCCTTGTCCGAGAGGGCCTTCTGGAGATAGACGGAGTAGTAAGCAAATCCGAGAAGAAGAAAAACCACAATGAGGAGCATGGCCTTCCGCTTCGGCGGCATGTTCTTGATGTCGTCTAATGTGAGTGCCATTCTTACAATCCCTTCTTGAGGCCGCAGGACAGCGTGAACTGTTTCACCTTGTAACCCACGAGCTCCGTTTGCTTGGATGAGATAAGATCGACCGATCGGAAAAATCTGGATTTCTCCAGGTTCTTCATGAACGCTGCGATCGTGATGTTATCCTTTGCAAAACCCTCAATTTTTATCTCGACGTCCGTCTCCGTCATGGCCTTGATCCACAGGTGTCCGGCCGGAACCATGCCGGTCAGCTCATCGAGGAGATAGACGGGGTCCAGCCTGTTGTGGTCCAAGGCGTTGATGATCTGCAGTTTTTTCTCGAGGAGCTCCTTGTCCTTTTTAAATTTTCCGATGTCCATGGTGAGCTGGGCAAGTTTTTTGAGCTCGTCATCGCTCTTGCGGACCTCGGTCCTCAGCTTGTCAAGGCTCTGCACCATGTAGAGGTGAACCGCGCCGAAAAACAGCAGAACAAGACCGATGGTCAGAAAGAGGGCAAGCCCCTCACGTTTTGTGTGGACCTCTTTTTTCTTTTCTCGATAAGGAAGAAGGTTTATTTTAATCATTTGTCTCCAATCCTCCTCAGGGCCAGACCCACGCCGACAGCCGCCTGCGGACCGATATTCTCAATATCCGCCGGGCTGAATACCTTCCGGTCATAGGAAATTTTCTTGAAGGGGTTCACAATTTCCGCATCGATATTCAACCGTTCCGTGAGGGCGCGATCCAATCCAGCCAGTTTCGCGCTGCCCCCGCAGAGGAGAACCTGTTTGATATACTTTCCGGGGTAGGTTGACTTGAAATAATCCACGGATCGTTCAACTTCGAGGAGGAGTGGCTCGGCACAACTGGTCAGGTCTTCCCGGAGATTATTGTCCGGTTGCCCGTTTCCCTTGGCCGCTCCCAGTTTGACTCTTTCGGCCTCCTCGAATGAAACCTTTAATTTTTCCTGCAGGTTTTCCGTGACGGTGTATCCGCCCATTGAAAAATCCCTCGTAAAAATAGAACCACCCGCCTTGAGGACATTGATGTTGGTCATGCTGGCGCCAATGTTCACGAGCACGACCACGTCGTCGAGGGCAAAATCATAATTCTCCTCGTACATCGTTTCCAGCGCAAAGGAGTCCACGTCCACAATCGCCACTTCCAGGCCGGCCTTCCTGACGGCACCGACGTAGCTTTCAATGACCTCCTTTTTTGATGCGACGAGCAATACATCCATTTGACCCGGGTTGACATCGCTTCCCCCGAGAATCTGGAAATCGAAATTCACCTCTTTCATGTCGCCGAAGGGCAGGTACTTCTCTACCTCGTCGCTGATCAAATCACGGAGCGACGCCTCGTCCATGGAGGGAAAACCGATTTTCTTCACGATGACGGAATAACCGGAGAGGGACGTCACTACATTTTTGGTCTGACAGCGGGATTGTTTGAAGAGATGTTTTAGCCGGTCGATGAGAACCCCTGGCTGGACCAGGTGACCGTCGGCAATGACCCCCCTGGGGAGCGGGACCTGACTGTAGTTATTCAGAGTGTAACCCTCCGAGTTTTCACTGATTTCAATCAGTTTCAGAGAACTCGATCCGATATCCAGTCCGGCAATTTTCTTCTTTCCCGAGAACAAATTCTTGAATGTCCGCATGAAATCCTCTTTCGGAGTCCAGGTTATATTAATAAATCATGGTTAGGCTTTTTAAGCTTTCCCCTCATGGCCGAGGCGTTTTTCGACGCCGCTTTTTGATGCATTTACACACTGCACTTCACATGCCTCGACCAACGGCCATAAAATTAAGCAAGCAATGTGCCATGTTCCGGGTATCTCTAAGAAATCGGGGAGGTTGAACCTGGGTGGGGGGTGGGCGGGGGCCAGCAAGTGACGAGGACTAAAGATAAAAGACCTTCACTCTGCCGGGGAAGGTTTCATTTAAGCATCAGCGGGGGACTCGATTTTTGACCCGAGATCTGACTTTTTGACAGTTTATTTCAGGGCTTGTTTTCGTCGCTCATTCGGTAAATTATGTCACCTTTTTTGACCATTCCTAGATCATCTCTGGCGAGTTGCTCGATGTATTTAGGGTCCTTGCGAAGGAGGAGGATTTCATGCTTCAACTTGTTGTTTTCTTTTAGCACCTGCTCGTTGGTTGTGCTCAGTTCCGCAACCCTTTGCCGCATCTTATAATTGTCGATGAGCCCCTTCTTGCCAAAGAGGATCAGGAAACCCATCACCAGAAGAATGATCATTATGAACCTTCTTCCAAGCTTCATGGCCTTGTCCCTGACCTCCCCTACCGCATCGCGATAGAGACATGATGGAGCCGTCCATGCGGCAGATCCCGAAGGTTTGCCCAAAGGGGATAACGGTTGCCGCCTGTGGAGCCCTGGAAAATAAGCGGCTTGCCTCCGGCCGCGAGAATGACAGTCAAAATTTATCTCGTCTGCGGCAGCCCGTCGGAGGGAAGAAGCTCCTGAGGCTCTCCCAGGATAAATTCTCCCTTCTCAATCCAGTTTTTCAGGATCTCGGCAATCTGCCTTGCCTTGTAATAGCTGGACAGCGGAGCTGTGGGAATCTCCTTGTTGTTTACGACGATCTTCCCGCTTCTCAGCGCCTTGTAACTGACCTCTCCCAGGCTCTTGAGCTCGCCCCCGTGCGGATAATCCTTGCCGTAGTCGTAAATCTGAGTGTAGATGTCCTCATCCTTTACGGCGGTATACCTCGCGATCTCCTCATTCAGAATGGGTATGGGGATGCCGAGGCCAACATAGAGCGATACCCCGTATCCCAGCATGCTGGCACCGACAAGCCACTCGGGGCTCATGTTCTTCAGATTGCCTATGGCCGCAAGCGTACCCGCGCCGCTTTTCGGCACGCCATTTTCACCTCTCGTCACCCGCGGGTTGTGCTGTGTGCCCGGCCAGGCGACGAAGCCCTGCGCGCCGCCCAGAAAGATTCGTGTTCCGATGCCTATCGTCATGTAATAGGGGTCGTTGAATAGCGGGCTCAATTGCCCCGATGTGGAATAATTCGCATTCGCCATGCGGGGCCGGATTACTCCCATGTAGGTGTAAATCGCCTTGTCCGACTGGTTGACGGCACAACTGTAATTCTGGTAGGCGTTCCTCGGGTTGAAGAGGATGGCGTCCCGCAAGTCACGCAGGGTAATGTTCCGTTCGGACCGGCGGGCGGGGTAGCAGTCCGTGCCGTAGCCCTCCGCTCTCAGCCGGATGCTGTTGCCAGCCACCAGGTCTTCAATGACGTGACCGCCGCCGTAATTGAATTCTCCCGGGTGGACGCTGTTGAGGGGATCGCCCTCGACAACCTCCGTCGCACCGATGTAACAATCCACGGCGGCAATGCCGCCGTAAGCCGGCACGTCGTTGAGCCACACCTTCATGGCCTTCAGACGGGGAGAGGTGTGCCCGAAGTTCAGGAAAGCCCCGGAGGAGCACAT
Source organism: Deltaproteobacteria bacterium (assembly GCA_026388445.1). GTDB lineage: Bacteria > Desulfobacterota > Syntrophia > Syntrophales > UBA2192 > JAPLJU01. The sequence continues at coordinate 16,857 of JAPLJU010000038.1, read as the reverse complement.
GGGACCGAATGTCCCCGTCGTCACGATATCCACCTTTCTGGCGGCCTCCACCTCGCCGTGCCGCTCGACGATGTCGATCATCTCCTCGGCCGTGACCACGACAACCTTCCGTTGCCGGATCTTTTCGTTGATCTCCTGATAGGTCTTCTGGACTTTCCGCTTCTTCATGGTTTCAACCATCCCCCATCAGAAAAAAATCTCTTCATCCGGTGTGCCCGAAACCGCCGTCCCCCCTGACTGTGGGTTGCAGGAAAGAGGTCGAATGCCACAAAACCCTGCAGACCCGATGGACGGTCATCTGGGCAATGCGATCACCCCGTTTGACTTCGAAGGGCTCCTGCCCGTGATTAATCATGATGATCCCGATCTCACCGCGATAATCCGAATCGATGGTCCCGGGGGTGTTGAGAAGCGTGATCCCGTTCCGGATCGCCAGTCCGCTTCTCGGTCTGATCTGGGCCTCGTATCCCGCAGGAAGGGCGATCCGGATTCCCGTCGGAATGATCTTCCTTTCTCCCGGCTGGAGGATTTCCGCCTCCTTCACGGCTGCAAAGACGTCCATCCCCGCCGCGCACTCCGTCATGTATCGTGGGAACTCAATGTCATCACAACCGGGCAGTTTCTCGATGGACACCTGAATCTTTTCCATGGCTACAAATGAGCGGCGCCTTCCAGGTCCTTTTCGGACACGTTTCCGAGTGCGGCCATCGAGAGCGTCGACGCATCGAACATTTCAGCGGCGAGACCCCGGATATCCTCCTTCTGCACGGCATCAATGTGACGAACGATCTCCTCGAAGGGAATGTGACGCCCGAAATAAATTTCATTGGTCGCGAGCCTGGACATCCGATTGTCCGTACTCTCAAGCCCGAGCAGCAGATTCCCCTTGATCAGTTCCCTGGCCAGCTGCATTTCCCGGTCCGTCAGGTGCTCCTTCTTCATCCGCCTCAACTCATCCCGAATCAGCTCGATGACATCCCTGACCTTGTCCTGGGAGGTCCCCACATAGATGTTCAGCATCCCCACGTCCCGGTAGGAAACGATGTAGGAACGGATGGCGTAAGCGAGTCCCCTTTTTTCCCGGATTTCCTGAAAGAGCCTCGAGCTCATGCTTCCACCGAGGATTGCATTCATGAGGATTCCTGCGAATCTTCTGGGATCCACAGTGGACGGTGCCGGTGTCCCGATGATCAGGTGGGCCTGCCCAAGGTCCCGCTCAACACAGGCCCTTCTCGATGATGGGGTCGGCACAGGCTCCTGAATCCCTTCTTGAAATCCCTCCATGACCCCGAAAGCACCCCTGACCAGCTCGACGAGTCCCTCATGCTCCAGACGCCCAGCAGCAGTCAACACCAGGTGCTCACCCCGGTAATTCCGTTTGAAGAACTCGAGAAGTGCCTCCCTCGTAAATCCCTGGACGGATCCCTTCGTCCCGAGGACGGGAAGTCCCAGGGGGTGGTGATCCCAGAAGATCTTTTCGAAATAATCATGGATATATTCGTCCGGCGTGTCCTCCACCATGTGGATCTCCTGCTGCACGACGGACTTTTCCTTTTCGATCTCCTGTGGGTCAAAGAGCGAGCGGCTGAAGATATCCGCCAGGAGATCGATGGAAAGTGGCAGGCGATAGTCGGGGACTTTCACGTAAAAGGCGGTCAGCTCTTTGCCCGTGAAGGCATTCATGATCCCGCCGACAGAATCGATCTCCGAGGCGATATCAAAGGCTGATCTTCTCTCCGTGCCCTTGAAGAGCATGTGCTCGATGAAATGGGCCGTTCCATTGATGTCTTCGTTCTCATAGCGTGAGCCGCATCGGACCCACACGCCGATGGACACGGATCTGACGTGATCGATCTGTTCCGAGATGACCTTTATCCCATTATCAAGAACGGTTTTTCGGTACATTCTCCCCTAGGGCATCCTTGCGGCTCAATCGGATCTTGCCGCTCCGGTCAATCTCGATCACCTTGACGGGGATCTTGTCCCCTTCCTTGACCACGTCGGTCACCTTGTTGACCCGCTTGGTGTCGAGCTGGGAGATGTGGACCAGCCCCTCTGTGCCGGGCAGGATCTCCACGAAGGCGCCGAAATCAACGACCTTCTTGACCGTTCCAAGATAGGTTTTTCCGATTTCCGCCTCCTCTGTGAGCCATCGGACCATTGCGATGGCCCGCTCGGCCGCTTCCGCGTCATTGGAGGCAATCATCACCGTGCCATCGTCTTCCACATCGATGCTCACGCCCGTTTCACTGATGATCTGGCGGATATTCTTCCCACCGGTGCCGATGACGTCCCGGATCCTGTCGATCTTCACCTTGATCGTGGTGATTCTCGGTGCGTAGACGGACAGGCTCTCCCTCGGCTTGTCGATGGTCTCCTTGATTTTCCCGATAATGAAGAGTCTCCCCTCCCTGGCCTGATGGAGCGCCTTCCTCAGGATGTCCTCCGTAATACCATCGATCTTGATATCCATCTGCATGGCCGTGATGCCTCTTTCCGTGCCGCAGACCTTGAAATCCATGTCGCCGGCGTGGTCTTCATCTCCGAGGATATCGGAAAGCACGACCACGTTCTCACCTTCCTTCAGGAGTCCCATGGCGATTCCTGCCGCTATCCCTTTGACCGGGACCCCGGCATCCATGAGGCACAGGGCCCCCCCGCACACGGAGGCCATCGAAGAGGACCCGTTGGAGGACAGGATGTCGGAAACGATCCGCATGGTGTATGGAAACTCCTCCGGCGTCGGAAGGAGCGGCAGCAAGGCCCGCCTGGCCAGGGCGCCATGACCGATTTCCCGTCTGCCCGGGCCTCTCAGCGGTCTCACCTCGCCCACACAGTACGGCGGGAAATTATAGTGCAGCATGAATGCCCTGTGCTCCTCACCCGTGACGTAATCCATTCGCTGCTCATCGGACGATGTGCCGAGCGTGATTGAAACCAGGGCCTGCGTTTCTCCCCTTGTAAACAGGGCCGACCCGTGCGTCCGGGGAAGGATCCCCACTTCACAGGAAATGGGCCTGATGTCGGTATTGCTTCGGCCGTCGATTCTGCGCTTCTGCTGCAGGATCATCTCCCGGAGGATCTTTTTTTCCAGTTCATCAAGGACGTAATTTATCTGGGGGCCGAGTTTAGGATCTTCTGCCGTCATCTGCGAGAGGACCTCCTCCCGGATTTTCTCCAGTGTCGAGTGCCTCATCTGCTTCACCGGGACCACGTAGGCCTCCCGCATCTTCTTTTCGACTGCCGAAACGACTTTCTGCCGGAGGTCTCCGTCGATCTGGATTACCGCGACGACCTTCTTGGCCTTGCCGGCAGCCTTTCTGATCTCTTCCTGTATTTCTATCAGAGGCCGGATGGACTCCAATCCAAACCGTATGGCTCCAACGGCGACATCTTCGTCTATTTCGCGGGCACCTCCTTCCACCATGACCAGGTTGATATCAAAGGGACGGCCCTCGGTGCCGGGGACCACTTTTCTGCCCACCATGAAAACGTCAATGTCGCTGCCCTCCATCTGCTTGCCCGCAGGATTACAGACATACTTTCCGTCGATACGCCCGACCCTTGCGCCAGCGATGGGAATATCGAAGGGAATGCTCGATATCTGCAGTGCGACGGACGCGCCCAGCATGGCGGCTACATCGGGATCGTTTTCATTATCCAGAGAAAGCACGGTGGCGACGAGCTGCGTCTCATCGCGGTATCCATCAGGAAAGAGCGGCCGGATGGCTCTGTCGATGATCCGGGAGGTCAAAATTTCCCGCTCGTTGGGCCGGCCTTCCCTCTTGAAAAAACCGCCGGGAATCTTTCCCGCCGCAAAGGTCATTTCCTGATAGTCCACGGTCAGGGGCATGAAGTCCAGACCCTCCCTGCGGCTCTTGGCGGACACCACGGTGACGAGAACCACCGTGTCCCCGTATGTGACGAGAACACCGCCGTCGGCCTGGCCTGCCAGATAGTTGATTTTCAGGGAAATCTCCCTTCCTGCAAAGGACGCTTTAAATATTTGATTCATTCTGTTTACACCCCTTCATTGAAACTCAAAGTAGGACCTCCGCTTCGAGTGTGCATGAGGCCCCATGAATGTTTATTGCATCACTTTCGGAGCCCCAGACGTTCAATCAGCTTACGATAACGATTGACATCTTTGTCCTTCAGATATTCGAGAAGCCTTCTTCTCTGCCCGACGAGTTTCAGAAGTCCCCTCCGGGAATGATGATCCTTCTTATGGACCTTGAAATGCTCCGTGAGATACTCGATCCGCGCGCTGAGAAGCGCGACCTGCACTTCCGGAGAGCCTGTATCTTTGTCGTGGGTCTTGTAGTTGTTGATAATTTCCTTTCTTTTATCCAAATCCAACACCGCTCTGATCCTCCCTTTTATAATTTTCTTTCCAGATATTGTTTCACCATCACTTCAGAATATATCTGGTTCTCTTCTCCTCAGTCGTTAAACACTCTCAGGATCTCCATGAACCGCTCCTTCAGGTCGGCAGAAACCATCTGATCGGAAGAACGGATCATCCTCACCAGTGCTACCAGCTTGAAATCATGAGTAATTAACTTTACCACATCTCCGGCAGCAAGAGAAGGGATTTCCTTTCCCGTAAGGCTTTCAACCGTCGGCTGGAAACCTCTCCGCAATCGATCCGCCATCGCATTCTCAACCACGACTTGGGCCAGTCCGGACAGGGCCTCCGACATGGTCACCATCTTGTGTTCCAGGCTGTCCCTGAGAAGGTCCTCCTCTCCTCCGTCGAGGGAGACTGCCATGGTCTCGACGAAGGGCCCGCTTTTCGTCCTTCTTAAGGCATAGAGGCAGGCACCGCAACCCAGCCTGTCCCCGATATCGGAGCACAGCGACCGGACATAGGTGCCCCTGGAGCAGGAAACCTGAAAGACCACATCGGGAACTTGAATCGACTCAAGGGTTATCCCGTATATCATGATACGCCTCGGCGCGGCATCCACGGGCTGCCCCTTCCGGGCCCATTTATACAGCGCCTTTCCTTTGTATTTAACGGCGGAATAGCGGGGCGGACGCTGCTCGATTTTTCCCGTAAACCCCATGAGGACCCGCTCAATCTCGCGATCATCCACGGCGATTTCCTTCTGCGCCAGGATTTTTCCCTGGATGTCGAGGGTATCGGTCGTGATGCCCAGCCGCATGGTCACCTGGTATTCCTTGCGTTCCTCCGCCAGGAACGGCACCAGCTTGGTTGCCTCATTGGTACAGACAGGGAGAACACCCGTCGCAAGCGGATCCAGAGTGCCCGTATGTCCTGCCTTCCTCACACGAAGTATCTTTTTCACGCCCTGTACGACATCGTGGGAGGTCATACCGGCCGGTTTATCAATCACGACGACTCCGCTCAGCTGCATTGCTGATAACCGCCTCCACGAGCTGTTTTCTTACGCCTTCGAGGTCTCCGGTGATTCTGCATGCCGCGGCGTTGTGATGTCCCCCACCGCCGAAGGCGCCTGCAATGCTCTCCACGTCTATGTTTCCTCGCGAGCGGAGGCTGACTTTGAAAAAGCGATCACCGATTTCGCTGATAAAGGCGGCCACCTCAACCCCTTCGATGGACCGGGGGAATTCGACAAACCCCTCCGTATACTCCCAGAGGGCCCCCGCTTCTTCGAGCATCTTCTTGGTGACATGGATGACAGCGATCTTCCGGTCCCAGAAAAACGCCATCGTGTCGAGCGCCTTCGCCAGGAGCTTCATCTTCTGTGCGGGATGATTCTCGTAGACCTTCTGGGAGATCCACCAGGGATCCGCACCCTTCGCGACGAGCTCGCTGGCGACCCTGAGGGTCCTTCGATCCGTATTGGAATAACGGAAAGCCCCTGTATCCGTCAGGATGGCGGTGTAGAGATTTATGGCAACATCTTTTGTGATGTTTACCCCCAGTTCCCGCATGAGCCTGTAGACGAGTTCCCCTGTTGAGCTGGCCGCTGGATCCAGCAGGGAGAGATCGCCGAACGACCCATTGGAGATATGGTGGTCAATGTTGATGATGTTCCGGATGGCACCCACCCGTGGCGCTTCCTCTCCCACCCGATCGATGTCACTGCAATCCAGGATGAAAACGGCATCAAAAATTTCCCCTGTATCCATGCTGTTCATAATCTGGTCCGATCCTGGAAGAAACCGGTACATCTGCGGGGTGGCATCTCGATTGTAAACGGATGCTTCTTTCCCCATGTCCCGGAGTATGAGATAAAGCGCCAGTTCCGATCCGATCGCATCCCCGTCGAGCCGGACATGCGATGTGATGAGGAATCTCCTGCGCGACCGGATGACATCAATGATCTTCTTGAGTGTTTGTCTTGTCTTTCTCATGAATTTCCATCAAGAGTCTGTCGATACGGGAACCGTATTCAAATGATTTATCGTAGAAGAAAAATACATCGGGCATGTAACGGAGATTGAGGCGCTTGCCGAGCTCCCTCTTCAGAAATCCCTTGGCCTTCTCGAGTCCCGCCTGAAGCTCCGCATCCAGCTTGTCCTTGCCCATCTGAACTAAGTAAATCTTCGCTGAACGCAGATCGTCACTCATCTTCACATCCGTAATGGTGAGAAGCCCGATCCGCGGATCCCTGATCTGCCTCAGCAATATATCCGAAAGCTCAGCCTTGATCAGATCCGCGACCCGATCGGCCCTCTTGAAAGTCATTTAAAAGATCCTCAAAATCATCTGCCTCAATGTCCTCCACGATATCGCTGTAATTGGTGATCTCAACCTTCGTCTTGATGACGTCGGCCAGATGCATATTCTGAACAAACTGGAGAATGTTGTCGATCTTCCCATTGACAAAACGTCTGTCATTTCCAACAATGCTGAATCCGATTCTTCCCTTTTTCCAATGGTCGTTGTCCCCGATTTCCGCGATCGAGACGTTGAACCGGTTTTGCGTTCTTCGAATGATGCTTTTGAGAACGCTCCGCTTAGCCTTCAGAGAGTTACTTTCGTGGATCCAGATATCTATGATGCCGACACCGACAACCATTGTTGGTCCATCTGGTCTGTTTCGTCTTTCTGGTCTTTCTCGCCTGTTTTTTGACCCAATAAACTAAACAAACGAAATAGACAAAATAGACGTTATTAGAGTTTGCGCTCCACCTTTTCCTTCGTATACGCCTCGACCACGTCGCCCGCCTTGACATCATTGAAATTTTCTACGGCAATGCCGCATTCAAGGCCTGCGGTTACTTCCCGTGCGTCTTCCTTGAATCGCTTGAGAGACAGGATCTTTCCGTCATAAACGACCACACCCTCCCTCAGAAGCCGAACGTTGGCACTTCTTGAAATTTTCCCATCGGTGACATAGCTGCCGGCGATGGTCCCCACTTTGGTAATCTTGAATACCTCGCGGACCTCTGCGTGACCCTGGATCATCTCCTTGTATTCAGGTTCGAGAAGCCCTTCCATGGCCGCTTTAACATCATTGATGACGTCGTAGATCACGTCATAGAGTTTTATTTCAATGCCTTCCACTTCTGCGACCTCGACCACACGGGCATCGGGCCTCACTTTGAATCCAATGATAACGGCGTCCGATGCCGATGCCAGCATGACGTCCGTCTCTGTGATGGCACCCGTGGAACTGTGAATGATCCTGACCTTGATGTTCGGCGTACTCAGCTTTGTCAGGGCTTCGGCCAAGGCCTCGATGGAACCCTGGACATCGGCCTTCAGAATAACATTCAGTTCCTTAACACCCTCTTTGATCCTTTCGTAGAGCTGTTCCAGCGTGATCTTCGAGGTGGCCGCCAGTTCCTTCTCTCTTTCCTTCCTGACAAAATGCTCGCTAATACCTCTCGCCTTTTTCTCGTCCTCCACACAGATGAATTCTGAGCCCGCCTGGGGCACGTTGGAAAAACCGATCACCTCCACGGGCAGGGAGGGTCCGGCCTCTTTGATCCGCTGCCCCTGATCATTGACCAGCGCCCGGACTCTTCCAAATTCCCTTTTCGACACGAAGGCGTCTCCTTCCCGGAGGGTTCCTTCCTGAATAAGGACTGTTGCGACCGGTCCCCTCCCGCGGTCAAGCTTTGCCTCGATAATCACACCACGGGCTGGTCTGCCCGGATCGGCTTTCAACTCGAGAATATCGGCTTGCAGCAGAATCACCTCCAGAAGGTTTTCGATACCCACTTTTTTCTTGGCCGATATCTCCGCGAAGAGGACATCGCCGCCCCACTCTTCGGGAACAAGGTTCTGCTTCACCAGTTCCTGCTTGATTTTTTCTGCACTGGCTCCGGGTTTATCAATTTTGTTGATGGCCACTATGATCGGCACACCGGCCACCCTGGAATGATTAATCGCCTCAACCGTCTGTTCCATCACGCCGTCGTCGGCTGCGACGACGAGGATCACGATATCGGTCACCTGGGCGCCGCGGGCTCTCATGGCCGTGAAGGCCTCGTGCCCGGGCGTGTCCAGAAAGACGATATCGCGGTCCTTGATGTGGACGTGGTAGGCGCCTATGGCCTGGGTGATCCCTCCTGCTTCTCCATCGATGACATTGGTCTGTCTGATGGCATCCAGAAGGGACGTCTTCCCGTGATCGACATGCCCCATGACCGTCACCACCGGTGCCCTCGGCTTCAGATTCATGGGAGAGGTTTCGGCCTTGTAGAGCGCCTCATCGAATTCAGAGGTCACCGCTTCCACCTGGTAACCGAATTCCGTCGCGATAAGCGAGGCGGCATCGATATCGATGGACTGGTTGATCGTAACCATCATGCCCAGACCCAGGAGTTTGTTGATCACATCGCTTGCCCGAACACCCATCTTCTTGGCCAGATCACCGACCCGGATCGCTTCCTCAACCTTGATCCTCCTCTTGATCGCCTTGGGAACAGTGATCTCCGTCTTTTTCATTTTGACGACGGGGGCTTTTTTCTCCCGCCACTTGGCGGTCCTGTCGGTCTCCTCTTCAACCTGTCTGCCCTTCCTCTTTTCCTTACGGGCAACCACCTGTTTGATGAAGGCCTTTTTGCGATCGGGGACTTCATCCATGACGACTTCAACGGGTTCCTGCTGGGCGGTCTTCTTCCCTGGCTTTACAATGGTGACCTTTTCTTTCTTGTCGGCCTCCTCTGCTGCCTTTTCCTCCGGCGCCTTCGGCGCCTCTTTCCGAACCCCTTTTCTGGCTTCCACGGGTGCCTCGGCGGCCTTCTCCTGGGGCTTTGCAAGCTTCTCTTCCTTTTTCCTGACCTCCTCCTTGACCTTGGCTGCAACTCCCACCGGATGCTTTTCCTCCGGAATAACGGCTTCCTTCTCCGGTGGTTTCAGCTTCGGGAGGGTTTCCTTCTCGGCAACGGCCTCTTTTCGCAGCTCCGTGACCGCCGGTATCGCCGGCTCAACGGGTTCTGGCTCAGCAGCTTTCGCCTCTTCGACGGGCTGACGGACAGCCCTTCTGCGGATCACCGTCGTTTTAATCCTCTGTTCCACGATTTCCTTGGCACCTGGTGTGGTAAACTCCTCGCGGACTCTCTGGACTTCATTTTCCTCGAGCGTGCTTGAATGGGATTTCACGGTGATGCCGAGGCTTTTCAGGCGGGCGATGAACTCCTTGTTGTCCATCCCGAATTCCTTGGCAAGTTCATACACTCTTGTCTTGGACATTATCGAAACTCCCCCGTAGGTCTTGATGCCGTAAAGATAAGCCTCCCGCGTTATCTCATGCGCTCTCCCTGTTGACCTGTTGATTCATGATCTGCTCAGCGCTTGACACCCACTCCGTTACCTTTTGCTCATCCACACCGGGAATCGCCTTCAGTATCTCCGGGTCCGCCGAGGCAATCGCGGAGATACTCTTATAACCTTCTTTGAAAAGAAGCTCTGCATCGGCTTCCTGCAGACCGGGGATCTTCAAGAGGATCTTGGGACCCTCCTCAGCCTGCGCTGCCAGCATCGACTCGTTCTTGACGTCGATCTTCCATCCCGTCAGCCTCACCGCCAGCCTCACGTTCTGACCACTCCTGCCGATGGCCAGCGACAGCTGATCGTCCGGGACAATGACCTCCATGGATTTATTTTCATCGTACATGAAAACTTTGCTGACCTTCGCCGGTGACAGGGAACTGCAGACGTATTTCACCGGATCCTCGGAGAAAGGCACAATATCGATTTTTTCTCCCTTGAGTTCCTGTACAACGCTCTGAACCCGCGAACCCCGCATACCCACGCAGGCCCCCACGGGATCGATGTCCTTATCGTTGGTCTTGACGGCGATTTTCGTTCGATTGCCGGGCTCCCTGGCCACACTGACGATGTCAATAAACCCCTCGGAGATCTCGGGAACCTCGACTTCGAACAGGGCCCGGACAAATCCCGGGTGGGTCCGGGAGAGGATAATCTGGGGCCCCTTGGATATCTTTTTTACGTCGATCACATACGCCCGGATTCTTTCACCTCGCTTGTAGGACTCGCGGGTTATTTGCTCGGAAGGGGGTATGACAGCCTCTGCGCGGCCGAGATTGACGATGATGCTCCCGCCTTCAAACCGCTGGACGAAACCGTTGACGAGCTGACCTTTTCTGTCTTTGTATTCCTCATAGGTCTTGTCCCGCTCCGCGTCCTTGACCTTCTGGATGATGATCTGCTTGGCCGTCTGCACGGCGATCCGCCCGAAAGAGGCCGCGTCCAGCCTCATGCCGAGACTGTCCCCGGGCTGTGCCTCCTCGTCCAGTTCCTTTCTGGCCTGCTGCAAAGATATCTGGGTTTCCGGATCCAGAACCTTTTCGACAACGGTCTTGAACTGGAATACCTCGAGCTCTCCTGCCTCCTCGTTGTAGTGGGCTTCCAGCTCGACCTGAGCCCCAAGTTTTTTTCTCGCGGCAGTCAGCATCGCTGATTCCAGGGCTTCGATGATGATCGCCTTTTCGATACCCTTGTCTTTGCCCATCTGTTCAATCAGACGTTTCAGTTCAGGTAACATGCAATGTTCCTCCCGTTTTGCTCAACCCACACACAGGACAGACGCTTTTCATTCTTTTTTCAAAAAAATCTCGTCTTTCGGATCACCGATTTGGTGTGACGCTTATGGCTCGTATTCGAGATTCGCCTTCGCCACCGACTCTTTCGGGATCCGGTATTTTTTCCCATCCACGGTAAGGATGATGACCTTCTCTCCGTTTTCTTCCAGAAAATCCTCCAGCGTGCCTCTGAAGTTCCGGATCCCCTCGATTTTCCCGGTCAGTCGGACCCTGACCTTCGATCCCTTGTACCGGATGAAATCCTTGTCCCGGGCAAGAGGGCGATCCAGTCCGGGCGAGGAAACTTCCAGGGTATAGGGACCGGGCGGAATATCGTAGATATCCAGCAAGTCACCCACCTCATGACTGACGTTTGTGCAGTCAGCGAGGGTCACGCCACCTTCTTTGTCGATGAAAAGGCGAACCAGCCACCGGGTTTTCATCCGCAGGCACTCGACATCGACGATCTCCATCCCTTCATCCGACACCATGGGTTCGATGATCTCGATGATTCTTTGCCGATAATTTTTAACGATGTCGCTCATCCGTCCCCGCCCCACGTTTATATCCTGAATGTACGAACCCACAAAATAAAAAAGTGGGCGGTGCCCACTCGAATATAAACCATTCGAATTTCAGGTGCTTTCTAACACACAAAAACGACCGATGCAAGCAAAAAAACGTATTGAAACGGTGAGATGGGTCAGGTCAGAAGTAAGCATAAAAATGGAGCGGGCGATGGGAATCGAACCCACGACGTTCAGCTTGGGAAGCTGACATTCTACCGCTGAATTACGCCCGCTCTATGCGTCTGTTTTGTCTACTTTGTCGTCTTGTCTGTCTTGTCCATGCCGGCTGCCGCCGCGGATGCAAGGACGACGGACAAAGAACTTTCAAGGGTATGAATTAAATAATTCCGGGCAAAAATTGTCAAGGCCTTTTTGATTCTAACCGCCTCGCAATCGAGCGGCCATGGGCCTCAAGCCCTTCGATCCGGGCAAAGACCTCGGCCTCGGGCCCGTATTTTTCAAGCGCCCCGGCGGTAAAGGAAATCACGCTCGTCCGCTTCACAAAATCATAAACGCCAAGGGGGGAGGAAAACCGGGCAGTTCCCCCCGTCGGGAGGATATGATTGGGCCCCGCAAGATAATCCCCCAGGACCTCCGGGGTGCTGGGCCCGAGAAAAACGGCCCCGGCATTCCATACCTTCCGTAGGATCCGCCTTGGATTCCCGACCACAAGTTCCAGGTGCTCCGGCGCGAAACGATTCGCAATAGCGACGGCTTCATCCAGATCCCCGGTGATAATGATGAGCCCGTAATCTTCAATGGCTTTCCGCGCGATATTCCGCCTGGGAAGCTCTCCGAGCTGGAGACCCACCTCCCGGGCCACCGACCGGGCAAAGGCGCTATCGGTCGTCAGGAGGATGGAGCTTGCCAGCTCATCGTGTTCGGCCTGGGAGAGAAGGTCGGCGGCAATGACGGCAGGATCGGCCTTCCCGTCGCAAATAATCATGATCTCGCTGGGCCCCGCAATCATGTCGATACCAACTGTTCCGAAGACCATTCGCTTGGCCATTGCCACATAGGCATTTCCCGGTCCCACGATCTTGTCCACCGAAGGGACGGACTCCGTCCCGTAGGCCAAGGCGGCAATGGCCTGGGCGCCGCCCATCTTGAAGACGCGGTCGACGCCCGCGATCTCCGCTGCGGCGAGGATGAAGGGGTTGACGCCGCTTCTGCCCGGCGGGGTCGCCAGGAGGATTTCCCTGACGCCGGCGATCCTGGCCGGTATGGCAGCCATAAGCACCGTGGAGGGGTATGCGGCAAGCCCCCCGGGGGCGTAAATTCCCACCCGTTCGATCGGCCGGATCTCCTGCCCGAGCTCGATACCGTCTGCCTCCTTGAAGGACCAGGAGCCGGCAACCTGTTTTTTGTGATATTTCTCAATACGACGGGCCGCAAGCTTGAGGGTTTTAAGCGCCCGGTTATTCAGTATTGAAAGGGCCTCTTTGATCTCCGCCGGCTTGACCTCGATGGTGCGGGGGCCGAGGGATACCTTGTCAAACTTCTTCCCGTATTCAAAAAGGGCCTTGTCCCCCCGGCGCCGGACGTCATCGATGATGGCGCGAACAACGCTCTCGAGTGTCCTGTCGATGACCCGGCCGCGGCTTTTGATCCGGTCGAAGACCTCCTTGAAACGCCTGTCTGAACTCCCGAGAATTTTCATGTCAATCCTTCATTCGAGCCATATCCGCCCCGAGGGCTGAAAGCTTCTTTTCAATCGACTGGTATCCCCGGTCGATGTGGTAAACCCTCGTAAGGTCGGTCCGGCCTTCAGCGGCGAGCCCCGCGAGTACAAGGGATGCCGAGGCCCTCAGGTCCGTCGCCATGACCGGCGCCCCCTTGAGCTTTCTCACACCCCTGACAATCGCCCGGTTCCCTTCGATCTTCACAACGGCGCCCATCCTCATCAGCTCTCCCACGTGCATGAAGCGGTTCTCGAAGATGGTCTCCGTGATGACGCTGACCCCTTTTCCGATGGCCATCAGGGCCATCACCTGGGCCTGGAGATCCGTGGGAAATCCGGGATAGGGCAGGGTCTTGATGTCAACGCACCGGATCTCTTTGCTGCCGATCACCCGCAGGCCGCCCTGAACGGGCTCTATCGAAACACCGGCTTCCTTGAGCTTGGTGATGAGGGCGTCGAGATGTCCCGGCTGACATCTCTTGATCGTGACATCACCACCGGTGATCGCCGCGGCAATCATGTACGTCCCGGTCTCAATCCGGTCCGGAATCACCGCCGCCTCAGCGGGATGAAGGCTGTCGACGCCTTCGATGACGATCGCATCGGTTCCCGCACCGCTCACCTTTGCACCCATCCTGTTCAGGGTCTCTGCCAGGTTCATGACCTCGGGCTCCTTGGCGGCATTTTCGAGAACCGTTGTCCCACGGGCGAGCGCCGCCGCCATCATGATGTTTTCGGTGCCCGTGACGGTCGATATGTCGAAGTAGATCGTCGCCCCTTTCAACCGGGAGGCCTTCGCCTCGATGTAGCCGTCCCGCAGTTCGATTGCGGCCCCGAGATCCTGAAGAGCCTTGAGGTGAAGGTTGACAGGCCTTGCCCCGATGGCGCACCCGCCCGGAAGGGAGACCCGGGCCTGGCCCATCCGCGCGACGAGCGGTCCGAGAACAAGAACGGAGGCCCGCATGGTCTTGACGAGGTTATAGGGAGCCTCGCAACGCTTGATATTCCCGGTGTTGATCCTGAGTGTTTCGCCCCCTTCGATCGTCGCCCCGAGGTTCCCGAGGAGTTTCTTGATCGTCTTGATGTCGACTAGGTCCGGGATATTGTGATAGGTGTTCCAGCCGTCGCAGAGCAGCGATGAGGCAAGAAGCGGAAGGGCTGCATTCTTGGAGCCGCTGATCTGCACCTCACCCTTAAGCTTCCGGCCGCCCTTGATGACGAATTTATCCACCGTTCTTCAACCTCCTTCGGGCCGCAGCAACCCTCTCGATCCCGGCATAATCCCTGGTGAACCGGACCGCATCATAATACCCTGAGTGAACGAGCAGGGCACTGACCGCATCCTTCTGGTCGAATCCAATCTCCAGAAAAAGCCAGCCGCCGTCATTCAGGTACGCCCCGGAATGGCGGATTATCGCGCGGTGAAATTCCGTCCCTTCCGGCCCCGCAAGCAGTGCTCCCCTCGGCTCGAAATCCCGGATCTCACCCGGAAGGCCTTCATATTCCGACTCGCTGAGGTAAGGCGGGTTCGACACGATCATATCAAAGGAGCCGCGAAAAGGCTCTAGTAAATTACAGGCGAGAAAGGAAATTCTGTCAGCCACGCCATGCCTTACCGCATTCTCACGGGCGATCCCCAGGGCTTCCAAAGACAGATCGGTCGAGACGATCCGTGCCGACTCGAGCTCCCTGGCCAGGACGATGCTGATCGCCCCGCTTCCCGTTCCGACCTCGAGGATGCAAAGCGAGGCTTTGCCGAGACGCCTTGCCGTTTCGAGGACAACCTGCACCAGGATCTCGGTCTCCGGCCTCGGCACGAGTACCGCGGCGCCGACTTTCAAATCCAGGGACCAGAATTCCTTTCGGCCGACGATGTAGGCGACAGGTTCGCCCCGGAGCCTTCGCTCAACGAGGTTGTTGAAGGATTGCAGGTCCCGCGGAGCTACCGGCCGGTCCATGTCCCGGAAAAGGCCCGTGCGTTCCATACCGAGACAGGTGGCCAGAAGGATCTCCGCGTCAAGTCCCGGTGACGGAAATCCCTTCCGCCCGAGTCGGCGTTCGGTTTCTCTGATGACCTGGCGGATCGTCATCGGTTCCCGCTTCATGACCCCCGGATATTCTGATGAAGTATGGTAATGAAAAGCCCTGGCTCAGGCCGCCGAGTTCTTGAGGGCCTCGGCCTGAAAGTGAGCCGCGAGACTGTCAATGATGTGCTGGAGGTCCCCGTCGATAATTTTCTCCAGATTGTAGAGGGTAAGTCCGATCCGGTGGTCTGTCACACGCCCCTGAGGGAAATTGTAGGTCCGGATTCGTTCGCTGCGGTCCCCCGACCCCACCTGTTTTCTCCTCGTCTCGGAGATCTCCGCATGACTCTCGGCCTGCATCCTGTCGAGAAGCCTCGCGCGGAGCACTTTGATGGCCTTTGCCTTGTTCTTGTGCTGGGACTTTTCGTCCTGGCAGGAGACGACAAGGCCGGTGGGAATATGGGTGACCCGGACGGCAGAATCGGTGGTATTGACGCTCTGGCCTCCGTGGCCGCTGGAACGGAACACGTCGATCTTGAGATCGTTGGGGTCGATCTGGACCTCCACCTCCTCCGCTTCAGGTAAAACGGCTACGGTAGCAGCGGAGGTGTGAATCCTTCCCTGGGCCTCCGTCGCGGGAACGCGTTGCACCCGGTGGACACCGCTTTCGTATTTCAGTCGGCTGTAGGCGCCTTTTCCTTCGATGAGGAGAATGACTTCCTTGAACCCGCCCATGCCGCCCGCCGCGCTGGAGCTCAGGATGTCCACTTTCCAGTTTGCGCCTTCAGCGTAGCGCGAATACATCCGGTAGAGGTCGGCAGCAAAGAGCCCCGCCTCGTCCCCGCCGGTCCCGGCACGGATCTCGAGGATCACGTTTTTGTCGTCATTCGGATCCCGGGGGATCAAAAGGATTTTCAACCGCTCTTCAAGGATGGAGATCCTCTCCCTGAGCTGTGGTAATTCCTCCTTGGCGATCTCCTTCAGTTCTTCATCATTTTCACGGAGTATTCTCTGGCATTCTTCGAGCTGGGCGTTCACCCTTTCATATTCGCGAAAAGTGTCAACGAGCTCCCGGAGATCGGCATGCTCCTTCGCGCACCTCTGGTACTCGCCGCGGTTTGAGACCACGGACGGATCGCCGAGTTTCTTCTCCAGCGTTTCGTATCGACTCTCGATATCCTTCAGTTTCTTAAACATGACATCCTTCGGATAAAATACTTACTGACGACCACCTGGGGCACCGGGGCTGTCCATGAAAAATCGTCTTGGTGCGGGTAAGGCCCTAAAGAAAATGGAGAGTCCGTAACGGACAAAGGTCAATCGGGCAGGTGAGATCCTTTACCCCGGCTTCCCGGTATCCGGGGCCAGGGGTGCAAGGGGAAAGAATAGATGCTTTTTTCACGAGCTTACTTGGCATTCTCTTTCTTGGTTATTTTCACATTGGCGTACTTTTTCTTGAAACGCTCCACGCGACCGGCGGTATCCATGATCTTCTGCTTTCCCGTCATGAAGGGGTGACATTTCGAGCAGATTTCGACCTTGATGTCTTTCTTCGTCGATCGGGTCTTTATAACGTTGCCGCACACGCAGCTGA
>JAPLJU010000041.1 GCA_026388445.1 Deltaproteobacteria bacterium | reverse complement strand
GATTCCTTTAGCGCTTTCTTCTTGACAGCGCGTCCTATCCCTCGATAAATAGAATAGTCAGGTTCGTTTCTCGTCTTCGACGGTCCCCGGCTCATCTTGTCGAGCTCTATTCCGGCATTTTATGAAGGATTCAAGAAGGATTCGAAGGTTTTTCAAGATATTTTCCGCAGCCGTTCTTCTGGTCTTCTTACTGCCGCAGGCAGGGGAGGGGGTTCGCATGGAGAAAAATATCCGAAAGCCGGTGGTTGCCGGGTCCTGGTATCCGGGAGATCCCGATGTCCTGACGAGAGATATCAAGGCATACCTCAAAAAGGTCCCCGGTGACGGTGTGGGCGGACGGGTCGTGGGGCTCATCTCGCCGCATGCCGGATACCTCTACTCCGGGCAGATCGCGGCACACGGCTACAAACTCATTCAGGGTCAGCGGTTTGATTCCGTCATCGTGATCGGTCCCAGCCACCGGTCCTCCTTCCGGGGTGCCTCTGTTTATAACAGCGGGGGATTTGAAACCCCGCTGGGCGTCGTTCCCGTGGATGCCGATCTCGCCGACAGGATTATCGCCCATGGCGGCAGCATCGCTTTTTACCCCCAGGCCCATCTTCAGGAACATTCCATCGAAATTCAGATCCCGTTTCTCCAGGTTGTCCTCGGGCAATTTTCCTTTGTACCCATCGTCATGGGGGATCAGGACCGTCGGGCCTGTCAGGAACTGGCTGAGGCCATTTCCAAGGCCGTCAAGGGAAAGAAGGTCCTTGTCGTGGGCAGTTCCGACCTTTCCCATTTCCATTCCTACGATAAGGCCGTAAAGCTTGACAGACGCGTCGTCGACCTCGTCCAGAAAATGGACACCGACGGACTCATCCGGGAGCTGGGAAGCGGCTCCTGCGAGGCCTGCGGCGGCGGTCCCATGGTGGTCACCATGCTGGTGGCCGGGAAACTGGGTAGCACCGGCGTCAAGGTCTTGAAATATGCCAATTCCGGTGATGTGACTGGCGATACGGGACGCGTGGTCGGATATCTCTCTGTTGCTTTTTATGTTGATAACCCCTCCAGGAGCCAGGTTTCCGGGAAAACGGCCGTTGCCGAAAGGGGGCTCAGCGAGGAGGAAAAGAAGTCGCTCCTGGAGCATGCCCGAAAGACGATCGAATGCCGCCTTCAGGGGAAACCCCTGCCGGATCTGTCTTATGCGTCTGCGGCAACACAGGAGAAAAGAGGGGCCTTCGTTTCGCTGAAAAAGCAAGGCAGGTTAAGGGGTTGTATTGGCTATATCGAGGGGCGTAAACCGCTCGCCCAGACGGTGGGCGACATGGCCCTGGCCGCAGCCTTCAAAGATCCGAGATTCCCGCCCGTTAAACGGGAGGAACTGGCCGATTTGGACATCGAGATATCGGTCCTCACACCGCTGAGGAAAATAAGTGATATCAATGAAATAAAGGTTGGGAAACATGGTCTCTATGTGGTCAAGGGTTTTCATTCCGGGCTGCTCCTGCCCCAGGTGGCCACGGAATATCGATGGGACCGCTTGACTTTTCTTAAGGAGACCTGCTATAAGGCCGGCCTTCCGGCGGAT
Source organism: Deltaproteobacteria bacterium (assembly GCA_026388445.1). Taxonomy (GTDB): domain Bacteria; phylum Desulfobacterota; class Syntrophia; order Syntrophales; family UBA2192; genus JAPLJU01. The sequence continues at coordinate 1,556 of JAPLJU010000041.1, read as the reverse complement.
GCCTGGCAGGATGAAAAGACGGAAATATACACATTCTCCGCAGATGTTTTTGGCAGCCGAGAATAAAGACCGCGGGTCACCTCATAAAGAATCTTTCCCAAAAAAATACTTGACAAAATCATTAAGGAATTATAAATTCAATAGGTTCAGCTTTTCACATTTTTGCTGGCGTAGCTCAACGGTAGAGCAGCTGATTTGTAATCAGCCGGTTGCGGGTTCGACTCCCATCGCCAGCTCCAATTGGCCATGATGAAAGTTGGAGGGGTACCCGAGTGGCCAAAGGGAGCAGACTGTAAATCTGCCGGCGCAGCCTACGGAGGTTCGAATCCTCCCCCCTCCACCATGCAAGGATAAGACGTTTTTGTCTTCTTTGTTTGATGAGCGGGAGTAGCTCAGTGGCTAGAGCGTCAGCCTTCCAAGCTGAGGGTCGCGGGTTCGAATCCCGTTTCCCGCTCCAGTTCTCATTGTGAAATGGTCAGAGTGTCGCGACCCGGCGGATCTCAGGACGCGGCGGGAAGAAAAATCGAAGTCTTATCTGCACGGTGGAGAGGCCCACGTAGCTCAGTCGGTAGAGCACATCCTTGGTAAGGATGAGGTCACCAGTTCAATCCTGGTCGTGGGCTCCAGCCCTGTGAGAGTAGGTTGATCATGAGAAATATCATTACCCTGGCCTGCACGGAATGCAAACGACGGAACTATAACACGACGAAAAACAAGCGAACCATGCAGGATCGTCTCGAAATGAAGAAATACTGTAAATTCTGCAAGGCTCACACCCTGCACAAGGAGACGAAGTAATCTGAAGAGGCATAGCAGGTGATGGAGACGGGCCAGTAGCTCTAATGGCTAGAGCGCCGGACTCCAAATCCGGATGTTGGGGGTTCGAGTCCCTCCTGGCCTGCCATCTTATTTTTTTGTGGGGATGCCCCCGAATCGGTTGACATGGATAAGATCAAAGCAATCTTTTTGACATCGAGACAATTTTTGAAGGAGGCCAGAACGGAGCTTTCCAAGGTGACCTGGCCCACAACCAAGCAGGCGATGGCCTCTACGTCCGTCGTGCTGGTCGTGGTCCTCGTCGTTTCGCTCGTTCTGGGGATCTTCGATTTCGGGCTGGTAAAGATAATGAGGTTGATTCTGGGTTGATGTGATATGGCCTTCAGATGGTACGTCATCCACACATACTCTGGCTTTGAGAACAAGGTCAAGGTTTCCCTTCAGGAGAGAATCGAAGCGGCCGGCATGCAGGAACACTTCGGGGAAATCCTCGTACCGGAGGAGGACATCGTCGAACTCATCGCAGGAGAAAAAAAGACCTCCAAACGGAAATTTTTCCCCGGTTACGTTCTGATCCGGATGGAGCTCAACGATGATACCTGGCACACCGTCAAGAGCACGCCCAAGGTGACCGGCTTTATCGGGAGCAAGGACAAGCCGGCCCCCATTGCCGATGAAGATGTTGCGGTTCTCAGGACGAGGATCGAAGAGGGGACGCTGAAGCCCAAGCCGAAATTCAAGTTTGATGTGGGCGACCATGTCAAGATCATCGACGGGCC
>JAPLJU010000035.1 GCA_026388445.1 Deltaproteobacteria bacterium | reverse complement strand
ATCGCTTAGCTCCATGTGGCACCCTTAACATAGGTGCCAAAACAGGATCAATTACCTTTATTTATCCCGGGCGTATTCCCCGTACAGAAGGCACAGCACGCCCTTCACCGCGCAAAGTGGTGAAGTTATAGTTCCCCTTTGTGAGTGTGATAGAAGCACTCATTGGGGTATTGTTCTTTCCCGGGGTTCTTCAGGATGACGGGCCCGTCGAACATGCCCTTGATCCCTGCGGGATCCTTCTCATATTTCACCTTGAACATGAAGTCGCGGTTGAACTGGCTGTACTTCATGCCGGGGCGCGCTCTGATATTTTGAGGCGCATGGTCGAATGCCGTCTCTTCCGAATAATTGACAAAACCCTTTATCGATAAGTTCGCCAGGGGTTTTCCGTACAACTGAATGTACCGCCAGGTCATATCGCCGTCCTCCTCACCGATACCGAGGAGCCTTTCATCAAAATAACCCAACTCGTCGATCTCCTGCCTGCTGATGAGAAAATGAGACCACGAACGATTAATGACAAATGATCTGCCCCGATTTTTCCGAATCGCTCGACAGATGTCCTTCACGAAATCACTGTTCGTGATCATGATGTCATCATTCAAAATCAAAACATGATCATAGGTGGCATGAATGACAAGGGTGTTCCACAGTTTGGTCGGTCCGCGGAATCTCGGAAAAACTACGGGGTAGACCCTATCTATACCGGTAATGAAGCTCAGGATTTTGGACCTGTAACCCTCCCCGAATTCCTGTTCGTGCTCTCCGTTGATGGCCACAAGAACTTCCATCTCACTGTCATATTCCCGGATCCGTTTTAACAGGGGCACGAAATACTTTTCGAAACGATGTTCAAAGGTGGTAATCCCGATGGAGATCATCACATCTTCCGTATCGCCCCGTTCCTTACCAATGAATTTCCTGATCGCATCCTTGATCATGTGTTTCACCCTTTCCGTCCGCTCCCCTGCGAATTTCCCTGCCCTTCTCCCTTCTTGATCAAACCATTCTCACAGAAGGCAGGAATATCCTTCCTGAAGTAGTATTCCACGTTGGACCCCTCTTTCCAGTGCCTGTCGCCCATCTCCCGGGTATGCCAGAGGTGAAGCATACGGGCGCTCCGAATCACGGACTTACCTGCGAACCCCGCCAGAACGAGCCTCATGGCCATGTCCTGATCCTCTCCCCCCCAACCGATGTAATTCTCGTCATAGCCATTCACAGATTCGATGTCTTTCCTGAAAATGGAAAAGTGGCCACCAAAGGTCTGCCTGCGGGAAGGAGCCAGGCCGAGCCTCCTTAATATTCCGTAGCGGATGAATTCTCTGTGTTCCCGAAGGATCGGCCTGTCGGAAAGCTCCCGGTAGACCATTTCAAGCAGATCCTCCGAGACCCCCGCTTGAATAACACGACGAGTCTGATCCTCCGTCATGTACTTGCATCGTCCGGCGGCAAATTGCCCGGGTTTTGCAACAGCAACATGCGCTCCGATCGCCCCGGGCAGGGCCAGAAAATCGGCATCGAGAAAGACGAGATAATCTCCGCTTGCATGCCTGATCCCGTTGTTCCGCGTGGCCGCGCGTCGGGCTCCCTGCCGGCGGTGCCAGGCATGAACTACGGGAAAGGGATATGTCGCGATTAACTCCTTAAGCTGTCCCACGACATCCTCGCCTGAACCGTCATCGGCTACCACAACCTCGTTAAAATCGCGTGATGAACCCTTCAGCGCATCGAGGCAGCACTTCAAAAAGTCCAGATGCTCATAGAAACAGATGATGATGCTCGTTTTCATTTGCGATTGTCTATTACGGTTCATCAGCCCCGGTTAAGGAATCTCAGGGTTTCCGTTTAATCTTGTAGAGGCTCATTTCTACTCTCGTCTTCTTGCCTCGGCTGTATGCTTGTCGTCGGTCTGGTTCAGGTGCCGCAAAAAGCCGGGCGAAAAGAAACAAACTGGGTCTGCGCCTGGAAATGTGATGCATATTGACGGGGGCAAAACTCCTCAGTCCTCCACAATCCAGTATTTGAACCCCCTCTCTCTTTTTTGCTCCTGCATGATAGCCAAGTCTTGCTCCGGGAGCCGTGCAAACCTTCGCGTTTGTCGTCATCCGGTTGCTGAGTATAAAAGGAGAGTCAAACTGCTCGAAAGATTCCGAAGCAAATCAATGCCATCTGGCGGTCGCGGTGTCTGCCGCACCAGGTCGGGCCAGTCCCGATCAGCTACGATTTATTCGAGCGTTATCGATCTCAAGCTCCAGTCTGGAGTCTGAAGGCGTTCAGTGTATTTCTCAGAAGCATTGCGATGGTCATGGGACCCACCCCGCCCGGAACCGGGGTGATGTGAGAAGCCTTCGGTTCCACCTCTGAAAAAGCCACATCGCCCACCAGCCGCCCGTCGGGAAGCCTGTTCACCCCGACGTCAACGACGACAGCCCCTTCCTTCACCATATCCCCCCGTATCATCTCCGCCTTTCCCGCTGCTGCAACGAGGATGTCGGCCCTCCCGGTCACGCCGCCAAGGTCCCTCGTCCTCGTGTGACAGACCGTGATGGTGGCGTGCCTCAGAAGGAGCATGAGTGCCAGGGGCTTGCCGACAATGTTGCTTCTCCCCACAATCACGGCCTCCTTGCCTTCGATGGGGATGCCGCTTCGATCCAAGAGCTCCATGACGCCCAGGGGCGTACAGGCCCTGTGAAGAGGGTTTCCTTCCAGCAGGCGGCCCATGTTGTAAGGGTGGAAACCATCCACGTCCTTCCGGGGATCGACAGCCTCGATAACGGCCTCGGTCCTGATGTGACCCGGCAGCGGCAGCTGAACGAGTATCCCGTGGATCGCCGGATCGCGGTTCATCTCATCGACCAGGCGCAGAAGATCCTTCTCCTGCGTTTGTGACGGAAGACCGAAATGCCGGGACAGGAAACCGGCTTCCTCGCAGGCCCTCTCCTTCCGTCCGACGTAGATCTGCGAGGCCGGGTCGTCCCCGACAAGAATCACCGCAAGCCCCGGGACAATCCCCTTTTCCTGTTTGAGTTTCAGGGCCTGTGCGCCGATTTCTTCCCGGATCCCTTTCGCAATTTTATTCCCGTCGATAATTGAAGCCATGTGACTTCCTCCCCCGGCACCCGGATACGACGATTCCTGATACAACTTAAAAGTTATTGAAAAAGAATCTCTCGGATGCTGGTCAAAAATGAACGGCTTGCGCTTTTATGCCGTGCACCTGATACGGTATACCTTACGCCTTGAGCCTGGTGCCTGATGCCCGCAGCACAGCTGCTTTGCATCTACTTGAGCAGCCTGTAAATGTCAAGATAACATCCAGCATTCGGGGGTCACTCATTCGATCTCGCGCATGCATACGGCCTGAGCTATATGACAGATTCTCTTTAAGAGTTGATCCGCCGGCGGCTTCCTGGCGGTGCAAGCCTCTCCATGTCCTGCCCTGCCCCTCTCTTCCATGAATTTTTTTACCCTCATCGGGCCGAAAAAGATGAATCCCGCGCCTGATCCGCATGGGCTATAACATTTTGAAATTATTAAATAATAAATGATGAAAATAAACAAAAAATGCACAAAATTTTATTGATTGGTTCATGCCGTTGTGCTATGGTGTGCCCGCTTAATAAGGGAGTTTTAAAAACCATGAATATCGGGGAAATGCTCGATTCCATCTGCAGCCAATACGGTGGAAAAACAGCAATTATTTTCGAAGACAAGACCATTTCCTACGGTGACCTCCAAAGAGCCGTGAACTCCCTCGCGAACCATCTGAAGCGCCTCGAAATCGAGAAGGGGGACAAGGTGGCCATCATGCTCCCCAACATCCCCGAATTCGTCATCTCCTATTTTGCTATTTTAAAACTCGGCGCCGTCGCCGTCACCCTCAATGTCATGTCGACGTCCTACGAGCTCAGGTATCTCCTCGGAAACAGCGACTCCAAAGTCTTTATCACCGTCGCACAGTCGGCGAAAAGATATGAAGAGATAAAAAAAGAGATTCCTCTATGCCGGCAAATTCTGCTCGTCGATCACGAAAGCCCCTCTTCCCCCTTCGCGGAAGTAACCGGTAAAGGCCCCTTTGAATTCAGCATGCCGCCTGTCGACAGCGGTGAGCCCGCAGTCATGATCTACACGGCCGGTCTCATCGGAGATCCCCTCGGTGCCGTCCTGACTCATAAAAACCTGTTCTCGCAGACGACCCTTTTTCAAGACCTTTTCGGGGGGAAGGCCGAAGATCACGCCATGGCAATCATTCCTTTCTTTCACACCTTCGGCGCGACGGCGATGATGCTCGGTGTGATGAGCATAGGATGCACCGTTACCATCCTGGACCAGTTCAATATCGATGCGATCCTTAAGGCGATCGAAAGAGACCGGGTGACCTACATTGCCGCCGTGCCCCGAGTTTTTCTCGGCATGCTTTTATACGAGGAGGCCGAGAAGTTCGATACCCGCTCTCTTCGAATTTGCATCACCGGCGGATCTACCATGCCGCTCCAGTACATGCCGGCGTTTTCAAAAAAGTTCGGGTGCATCCTGACGGAGGGGTACGGACTCACCGAGGCCTCCCCGGTCTGTACCGTTGGCAGGATGAGCATGCCGATCAAGCCGGGCTCGATCGGCACCGCCATCCCCGGTGTTGAAGTAAAGGTCTTTGACGACAGTGGCAGAGAGGTTCCGACCGGTCAGGTCGGGGAGCTTGTCGTCAGAGGCATCAATGTGATGAAGGGATATTACAAAGACGAAGAGGCAACGGCAAGGGTTATCAAAAACGGCTGGCTTCACACGGGTGATCTCGCGAGAATCGACGAGAAAGGGTACGTCTTTCTCACCGGTCGGAAAAAACGCATGATCATCACGAGCGGGTTTAACGTCTATCCCCGCGAGGTGGAAATCATCCTGGACAGGCATCCCGCCGTCAAAGCCTCCCAGGTTATCGGCAAGCCCGATCTGATGAGGGGGGAAATCGTAAAGGCCCTCGTTGTCAGGCAGCCGAACGAGGCTGCCGACGAGAGGGCGATCCTAAAGCACTGCAGAACGTACCTCTCATCCTACAAGGTCCCGCGAGAAATCGTTTTCGTTGACAATTTGAACTGACCGTCCGATTTTCCCGGAGTCAATGGCAAGCCGGGAGGGTCGAGCAGGTCGATCCCTTCCAGACCCCGCCGCAAGGGTGTGAAACGAAACCGTCGACACTCATGCCTTCCTGACGAGGGAAAGGGTTTTCTCGCAGCGCGACTCCGCCTGCGGCTCTTTGGTTGAGCCTCAATCGCTTCATCGGAACACCGTGATACCCGGCACATTTCAGTGCCGTAAAAAAATAATCAAGCGGGAAGGGTCAGGGAAGATCGAACAGGCTGTGTCCCGGCGAATCCCGATACTGAAGGAGGTCAAGATGGAAAAGGTACCGCAGAAGTTGGATAAAACCAGAGCAACGTATTACAAGGATGCTCCGATCGCGAAATTTGGCGAAAGAAAACCGCCCACCACCGGCATGGGAAGGAAGATCAAGAGCCAGTTCAAGAGCTTCAGGGAAGTGGTCTGCGTCGAAGCCTGCCGCACGCCTTACGGCGTCTTCGGCGGGGCACTGAGGGGATTCGATGCCCCACAACTGGGCGCGCTTGCAATCAAGGAGTGCATAAGACGCACGAACGGGAAAGTCAAACCGGAAGATGTCGATTACGTCATCCTGGGCCAGGTGGTCCCCGCAGGCTGCGGGCAGGTTCCCAGCCGCCAGGCCACGCTGCTCGCGGGCCTTCCCGAGTCCGTCCCCTCCATCACCATCAACAAGGTTTGCTCCTCCGGTATCAAGCCCCTCGACCTGGCGACCCAGATGATTCAGACCGGCAGGGCCGAGATTATCATCGCCGGCGGACAGGAAAGCATGACTAACGCCCCCTATTCGCTTCCCGACATGCGATGGGGTAGCCGGATGGGCCTTCCCAACGGGCGCGTCGTCGACCTGATGGTCTATGACGGGCTCTGGGACGCCTTCTACAACCGTCACATGGCGATCCACGGATCCGAAACGGCCGACGAATTCGGTTTCACAAAAGAGGACCAGGATGAATGGGCCTACCTGTCCCAGACGAGGGCCGTTGATGCCATGAAGGCCGGCCGGCTGGATGCTGAGATCTTCCCTGTAGAGGTCAAGAAGGGGAAGGATACGATTTTCTTCGACAAGGACGAGAGGCCGAGGCCGGGGACGACCAGGGAGGGCCTCGCGAAGCTGCCGCCCGTATTCAACCACAAGAGCACCGTCACCGGAAAGCCCGGGAGTGTCTCGGCCGGTAACGCCCCCGGCGTCAATGACGGCGGAGATGTCTGTCTCCTCATGAGCGCGGAAATGGCAAAGAAACTCGGCATGAAACCTCTCTTCACCATTCTCGATTATGCAGAGGTTTCCCAGCCCACGAAGGACATTGCCACGGTGCCGGGGCTTTCCATCAAGAAGCTGCTGGAGCAGAATAACATGACCATCGACCAGGTGGATCTGATCGAAATCAATGAGGCCTTCGCCGCCGTGGTTCTTGTCAGCGCCCGGAGCATCCTGGGTCTTTCCAAGGAGGACATGCTCAAGAAGGTGAACGTCAACGGAAGTGCCATCGCCTATGGCCATCCCATCGGCGCCACGGGTGCCAGGATCGCCATGACCCTCGCCTATGAGGCATTAGGTGAAAGAAAAGAATTTTTCCATGTGACTTGGTACCTGGAGCCTGTAGTGCATAATAACGAAGTCTTAAAAGGCTGGTATTTCAGGTACAAGGGCATTGGGAAAGGAGGGCTTCAGAGGACTTAAGGTATGGCAGAAAGGAAAGGAGCTGGCCGTTCATATATATCAGGTCACGAATGCAGGGGAGTTTACCAGGGACTTCGCATTCAGGGATCAACTGAGACGGGCAGCCGTTTCCATTCCCAGCAACATTGCCGAGGGGGATGAGCTGAAAACAGATAAGCAGGCAGTGCGGCACTTCTTCATGGCCAAAGGATCTTCCGCCGAAGTGCTCACACAGGCGATGATCGCACATGAGATCGGGTATATCGATCAGGAAATTTTCCGCGATATTGAAGCCAGATGCCGTGAGATTTCCAGCATGTTGTCCAGGCTTATAACCGCCCGAAACAAGCGCTGAAATCTTTTTCCGGCCTTTAGCCCTTAGCCATAAGCCATTAGCCAATAAAGTTGAAAGGAGTTTGAGGATGAAAGAGGTAGTTATTGTCAGCGGAGCGAGGACGGCCGTCGGTAATTTTGGCGGTTCTCTGAAGGATTTCAAGGCGGCGCAGCTCGGGGCGATCGTCATTAAAGAGGCCGTCAAGAGGGCCGGGCTTCGTCCCGTGGTTTCCGACGCCGTAAAGGCGTGCCGGCCGGACGCCCTGGGAAAGTTCGACATGACGGATTTCCAGAAAAAGTATTATGATTATGACAAGTCGCTGAAGCCGGTCTATTTTGACGAGGTCATCATGGGCAACGTGCTTCTGGCGGGACAGGGGATGAATCCCGGCCGGCAGGCCTGTCTCTTTGCCGGGCTTCCCGAGGAGACCAATGCTTTCACCATCAACAAGGTTTGCGGCTCCGGCATGAAGGCCATCGCCCTGGGGGCCCAGGCCATCAAGGCGGGGGATGCCGAGATCGTGATCGCGGGGGGTATGGAAAGCATGAGCAATGCACCCTACTCATTGCCCAACGCCCGCTGGGGGTACCGGATGAACATGCCCAACGGTGCCGTGACGGACCTCATGGTCTACGACGGCCTGTGGGAAGTATTTTACAATTATCATATGGGGATCACGGCCGAGGAGATCGCAAAACTCTACAAGATCTCCAGAGAGGAGCAGGACAAGTTCTCCCTCATGAGCCACCAGAAAGCCCGGGCGGCCATCGCCAGCGGCAGGACGGCCGACGAGATCGTCCCGGTGGTGATTCCCCAGAAGAAGGGCGAGCCGGTCGTCTTCAAGGTGGACGAGCGCCCCATGGACACCACCTTGGAGAAGATGGCCAAGATGGCGCCGGCCTTCAAGAAGGACGGAACGGTCACGGCGGGCAGCGCCTCGGGCATCAACGACGCTGCGGCGGCAGTGGTCCTGATGAGCGCGGAGAAAGCGAAAGAACTCGGCTTGAAACCCCTGGCGAAGATCCTGGGCTATGAAAAAGGCGGTGTGGACCCGGCTTACATGGGCCTCGGCCCCATCCCGGCGACGAGGAAGATTTTCAAAAAGCTCGGCATCACCATCAAGGACATCGATCTCGTGGAGCTCAACGAGGCCTTTGCCGTCCAGGCCCTGGCCTGCGTGAAGGAGCTGGGGATCGACATCAACAAATTGAACTTAAACGGCGGCGGTGTTTCCATCGGTCATCCCATCGGCTGCACGGGGGCGAGGATTACTTATGGTCTTGCCATGGAGATGAAGAAACGGAATCTCAAGCGCGGCTTCGCATCACTTTGTATCGGCGGGGGCCAGGGGATGACCATCGTGCTGGGGAACGTGTAAGGTTTCGAAGCCTTCCCATCCTGTAAGAGACGGCCCCGGCAGGGTCGATTCTCGCCCCGCCGGGGCCGGGAAAAAGTATCGTTTACGCATGCCGCCTTCAGACAAGGCGGAGAGGGTCACAGTGCCCCGGTTCCCCTGCGAAAACGGCGTGTGAAAAGATTTTAACGTATAAAGATAAAAGGAGGGTTGGATCATGGCAATTGTAAAAGATGTAAAGACAATTGGAGTCATTGGCGCCGGCCAGATGGGTAGCGGCATCGCTCAGGTCGCCGCAACGCCCGGTGGGCTCAAGGTCATCCTGAATGACATCGCCGATCAGTTCGTGGATAAGGGGTACAACGGCATTGCGGGCAACCTCGACAGGCTGATCCAGAAGGAAAAGCTCAAGGCGGACCAGAAGAGCGAGATCATGGGCCGGATCAAGAAGAGCACGAAGCTCGAGGACATGAAGGATGCCGATTTCGTCGTCGAGGCGGCCATCGAGAGGGAAGATCTCAAACTCAATATCTTCAGGACGCTCGATTCGGTCTGCAAACCCGGTGTGGTACTCGCCACGAACACCTCGTCCATCCCGATTACGAGGATCGCCGGCGCTACCAAGAGAGCGGAGCTGGTCATCGGTATGCACTTCATGAATCCCGTTCCCGTGATGAGGCTCGTGGAGATCATCCGGGGGCTGGCTACCTCCCAGGAGACCTACGATCTGACGGACAAGCTCTCCAAGCAGTTCGGCAAGGTTCCCGTTGAGTGTAATGACTTCCCCGGATTTATTTCCAACAGGATCCTCATGCCCATGATCAATGAGGCGGTCTACGCGCTCATGGAAGGTGTGGGAACGCCCAAGGCCATCGACGACATCATGGTCCTCGGCATGAACCACCCGATGGGACCGCTTGCCCTTGCCGATCTCATCGGTCTGGACACCTGCTGGGCCATCATGGACGTTCTCTACAAAGGGTTCGGTGATTCCAAGTACCGCCCGTGCCCGCTGCTCAAGAAGTACGTCGATGCCGGCTACATGGGAAGGAAGTCGGGCAAAGGGTTCTACGACTACAGCAAGAAGTAGTTGTTCCGGTCGGCTGACCCGACGAGAACCATAATATTCGAAGCCCCGCGCCCCGTCATCGGGGCGAGGGCTTCGAATGCCATTTGTCAATCTGGGATCAGGTTTGCGAAGCATTTTAACGACCAAAGAAAGGAGTGAGGACGATGGAATACAAGAATATTTTATTTGAAGTGGCGGACGGGGTCGCCACCATCACGATCAACCGGCCCAAGGCGCTCAACGCCCTGAACTCGGATGTGATCGGTGAGCTTTACGACGCGGCCGTCAAGTGCAAAACCGATGAAGCCATCAAGGCCGTCATTTTAACCGGTGCCGGCGAGAAATCCTTCGTGGCGGGTGCCGACATTTCCCAGATGGTCGAGTTGAGGCCCCAGCAGGCCATGCTTTTCATGGAGGCCGGCATCGAAACGTTCAGGATGTTTGAAACGCTACCCAAGCCCGTCATCGCGGCGGTCAACGGATTCGCCCTCGGCGGCGGGGTGGAACTCGCCATGTCCTGCGACTTCCGTTTCGCCTCTGAAAACGCCCGCTTCGGCCAGCCCGAGATTTTGATCGGCTTGATTCCCGGATGGGGCGGGACGCAGAGACTGACGCGCCTGGTCGGCATCGGGAGGGCAAAGGAGTATATCATGGGCGGTGGGCAGATCGACGCCAAGCGGGCCTACGAGATAGGCCTCGTGAACCGCGTCTACCCGCTGGATCAGCTCATGGCGGAAACGAAGAAGTTCGCCGCAAAGCTGGCCACACTGCCCGGTTTCGCGCTCAAGATGGCCAAGCATGCGATCAACTTCGGCTACGATCTTGCCCTCGACAATGCCCTGAGGCTCGAGACGGAGTGCTGCTCCCAGTGCTTCAGCACCGACGATCAGAAAGAAGGCATGAAGGCCTTCCTCGAGAAGAGGAAACCGGCTTTCAAGGGACGTTAATAACAGAGACACATCAACGTGTTTGAATCCACGAAGGATTTAACATAAAAAATTACAAAGGGGGGTTATTGCCATGAACTTTGGATTAACAGAAGAACAACAGATGGTAAAGGATCAGGTAACTAAATTTGCAGAAGCCCGTATCAAGCCCATAGCCGCCGAGCTGGACAAGACGCACAGGCACCCGGAGGAAATCTGCCGGGCTCTGGGCGAGATGGGCATCATGGGTGTTTCGATCCCGACGGAGTACGGCGGGGCGGGAATGGACACGGTGACTTACGTCCATGCCATGATCGCCATTTCAAAGGCCTGCGCGAGCTGCGGCGTCATCGTCTCGGTCAACAACTCCCTTTACGGCTTCCCGATAGACAGCTTCGGGACAGAGGCGCAGAAGAAGAAGTTCCTCCCACCGGTCGCCGGCGGAAAGGTCGAAGGCTGCTACGCCCTGACGGAAGCGGGCGCCGGTTCCGATGCGGGGGCGCTCGCCTGCAGGGCCACACTAAAGGGCGACAAGTACGTCCTGAACGGCGTCAAGAGATTTATCACCAACGGTAATGTCGCCCGGTATTGTGTTTTAGCCTGTACTACAGATCCGGCACAAGGTTATAAGGGGGTCATCAACCTAATCGTCGACCTGAAGAACACCAAGGGGTTCTCCGTCGGCAAGATCGAGGAGAAGATGGGAATTCTGGCCTCCGGGACGGCGGAGCTCGTCTTCGAGGACGCCGAGGTGCCGGCGGAAAACCTTCTGGGCAAGGTCGGCCAGGGATTCAAGCAAATGCTGATGGGTCTTGACTGCGGCCGCATCGGCATCGGCTCCCAGGCCCTCGGCATCGGCAGGGCCGCCCTGGAGGACGCCCTCCAGTACTCCAAGGAGAGGGTGCAGTTCGGCAAGCCCATCTCCACCTTCCAGGCAGTCCAGTTCAAGCTCGCCGACATGGCGACGGAACTCGACGCGGCTGAGCTGCTGCTCCTGAAGGCCGCCTGGATGGAAGACAACCACATGGACTACGAGAAGGAGTCCGCCATGGCGAAGATGTATGCCTCCGACGTGGCCATGAAGGCGGCCATCGAGGGTGTCCAGATCTTCGGCGGGTACGGCTACTGCAAGGAATACCCGGCGGAGAGACACATGAGAGACGCCAAGATCTGCCAGATCTACGAGGGCACGAACGAAATCCAGAGAATGGTTATCGCCAGGAAGCTCCTCGGTGCGAGGTGATACGATCTCGGCTGACCAGAAGAGAGCGCGAGGAGTAATCCTCGCGCTCTTATTTTTCATACAATGACTTTGACTTTCTGATAAAAAAATATCAGCAGAAAAGTCATCGTCAGATTAACCTGTTTGCCTGCAAGATGATCGCCACGGTGAGCCACTCGGAGAGGACGTACAATCCTCAATATTCATGAAAGGGGCTTTTCGATGAAACGACCGAACTTATCCTGGTTGGTTAAATTTATTAAGAATATGGCCAGGTATAATACAATTTACTTCAGGAACAAATTCTATGATCTATCCATCAGACAGGCGATCCTCTCCTCGCTGGATCGGCGGCGTTTACAGGAAAAATATCCATCATTGACGACGGAATATGAAACCCGTGCCCATGATTATGAACTCAAATTGCAGCCATATTATGAATATTATACGAAACACATGTCGAATGAAATCATGACAATTTCTATGGAATTATCCACATTTCTTCTTCTCATGTGCAACGAACGCAGACCGGGAAGAATTCTGGATCTGGGCAGCGGATTCAGCTCCTTTGTGTTTCTTTTTTACAAATCGTCTGAAAAACAGAATACGACCGTTTGGTCCGTTGACGACTCTTCTGAGTGGTTAAACAAAACGAGGGGTTTTTTGGATGACCACGGGATGCCTTCCGATCACTTGCTGACCTGGGATGATTTCATCCAGAAGGGCGAAGGTTCATTTGATCTGATTTTATACGACATCGGGACATTCGAATTTCGACATGAAAACTTCGAAAAAGTCACGAGGATGAAAAGCCCTGGAGGGGTTATCGTGATAGACGATGTTCACCAGGCGGATTACGGAATCTTCATAAACAGAAAAATACAGGAGATCGGTTTGACATCCTACGACACTGGCTGCTTAACGAGAGATAAATTCCGTCGTTTCTCCCTTCTGGTGACTGCTTAACCATGCCCACAGACATGGCGGCGAGAAAAGCAGCACCCCTGCAGTCATTCAAGGTGGGCTAGTAGATTCCAAGCGAAATGCCCCCGGCCAGTGTCTTTCCCAGCTCACGGCACTTCTCCAGCGTCTCTTCTGTGAGTTTACCCTTCGAAATCACCGGTTCATAGACCTTCTTGAATTGATAGCCGATGGCGACGCGCTCTATGCTTCTGACGGCGCCCGTACCGTCGTTACCGGCGGAGACAAAGACCACGTAGGGCTTGCGGAAGACCTTCCCCTGGGCGGGGTAAAAGGTCCGGTCGAAGAAGTCCTTGATCATCCCGGACATGTATCCGAAGTTCTCCGGCGTTCCGATGGCAAGACCGTCGGCCCGAATCAGATCGTCCAGGGTGGCGTCGCGGGCGTGCTTCAGGACGACCTCCGTGTTTTCAATGCTCCCGGCCCCGTCCGCCACAGCCTTCGCCATCCGCTCGGTATTGCCCGTTTGAGAGTGAAAGATAATCAGTATCCTGACCATGAGCGAATTATAAAGAATCGGTCAGTGAATTACAAAGTCAAAATGGCGATGGCCGATTGTATCCCCGCAGGCAGTTCCACTTGACAGGAGACGGGAAAGTCATAGATGATAGAATCAACGAACCGGGAAAAAGGCCAATTTATGTCCCCTCAGGATGCTTCATGGAAAACAAAGGTTGTCACCCCGGACAAGGTGTTCGAAGAGATCAAGCCGGGGATGACGATCTTCCTCGGGACGGGAATGGCAGAGCCCAGGACCCTCGTGAAACACCTGATGGAGTCGAACCGCACCAACCTCCAGGACCTGGAGATGATCCAGCTGGTGAGCCTCGGCGACACCGTCTCCATCGACGAGCGGTACTCACGGAAATACCGTCTGAAGACCTTCTACTCGGGATGGGTGGCCAGTACGGCGATCACGGCGGGGCGGGTGGACCTCATCCCGAGCCGGTTTTCCCGCATCCCCTGGCTCTTCAAGTCGGGCGCCGTTCACATCGACGTCGCTTTCATCCAGATCACCCCGCCGGACGAGAACGGCCATGCGAGCCTCAGCCTCGGCGTTGACGTGGCCCGTTACGCCATGGACAAGGCCACCCTTGTTGTGGTGGAGATCAATGAGAACATCCCCCGTACCCTGGGTGACACCTTCGTCCATGTCAATGACTTCAACTACCTGGTCCAGTCAACGGAACCCCCCATTTATCTCCCCCGCTGGCCTGTCCCGGAGTGCTACGACAGCATCGGTGCACACATCGCCGCCATCGTCGATGACGGAAGCTGCCTGTCATTTTCCATCGGGCCCCTCTACGAGGCACTGGCCTGTCAACTCTGGAAGAGGAAGAATCTGGTGGTTCACACGCCTTTCTTCACGGACGCCCTCATGGAATTGGTCGAGGGAAGGGTGGTGACCAACCGCTTCAAGGGTTTTTTCAGGGGCAAATGCCTGGCCTCTTATGTCATGGGCACACAGAAGCTCATGAAATGGCTGGACCGAAACCCTTTTGTCGATTTTCAGCCTCTCGACGTTGTCATGGATCCAAAAAACATCGGCCAGAACGACCGGTTCATCGCTGTTCTCCCTGCGAGGAAGGCGGACATCACAGGCGGCATCGCCCTCCACATCGGGATGGGCAATGTGACGGCCGGCCCCGGTGCCGTCCAGGAACTCTTTGCAGGCGCGGCGCTCTCGCGAGGCGGGAGGACGATCTTCGCACTTCCCAGCCGTAACCTCAGGGGAGAGCCCAACATTGTCATTTCGATCGACGACTTTCCCAACCAGTTCTCCAATCGCGAGGACCTTGACATGGTGGTCACGGAATACGGCGTGGCCTATTTCTCGGGCCGTACAGTCCGGGAACGTGCTCAGGCGATGATTGACATCGCGCACCCCGGTGACCGGGCCGAGCTGGTTCGGCGCGCGAAAGAGGCGAAGCTGCTCTACCCTGACCAGATCTACTTCGCCGATTCGGGCCATCTGTATCCCTCGGGTATCGCATTTACGCAAACGTTCAAAGGAAACTTGACCGTCCAGTTTCGAGCGATCAAACCATCCGACGAGGAGGAAATGAGGCGGCTTTTTTACCGGTTCTCAGATCAAGCGGTTTATTACCGGTATTTCAGCCCCGTCAAGACGATGCCTCATGGAAAGATGCAGGAGTATGTGAACGTGGATTACCGGACGGCCATGTCTATCGTGGGGGTCATCAAGGAGGCGAGTGGCGAGCGCGTCGTTGCCGAGGCTCGATACGTCCGTCTGAAGGACCGGCCCTATGCCGATGTGGCCTTTGTCGTCGACGAGGCTTACCAGGGGCGGGGCATTGCCTCATTCCTCCTCGAGATGCTCATCCGCATTGCGCAGGAACGGGGCGGAATAGAAGGGTTCACGGCCGATGTCCTGGCCGACAACAAGGGCATGATGAAGGTCTTTGAAAAATCGGCAGTCCCGCTCCAGGCGGTCCTTTCCGGCGGGGCCTACGAACTCATCATCCCCTTTATGGATGAAGAACAGGAAGACAAAAAGTTCAAAAGTTAGGAAGATCAGAAGATGAGAAGATAAAGGAAAATAAAAAAAGGGAGAACCCCGGTGACCCGTTGTTCTCCCTTTTTTCGATCAAAAGCCGACGGTCGTCGTAAGACTTTTCAGCCCTTTTTTCGCTTTTCCATCTCTTGCGCCTTGAGCTCCTTGCGAAGTACCTTCCCGACGGTACTCTTCGGCAGCTCCTTGCGGAATTCGATCTCTGCCGGTAGCTTAAAAGTGGCGAGCTTAGTCTTGCAGAATTCGATCAACTCTGCCTGTGTCGCCGTCTCACCTTCCTTCAGGACGACGAAGACCTTCACGTTCTCCCCCCGCTTGGGGTCAGGGATGCCTATGGAACAGGCTTCCTGGACCTTCGGGTGCTCGTAGAAGACCTCGTCGATGTCCCGCGGGTAGATGTTGAACCCGCCCGAGATGATCATGTCTTTCTTCCGGTCCACGATGTAGAAATAACCGTCTTCGTCCATCGTGGCGATGTCGCCGGTGAAGCACCAGCCGTTTCGAAGCGTGTAGGCTGTCTCATCGGGCTTGTTCAGGTAACCCTTCATGATCTGGGGTCCCTTAACGATCAGCTCTCCCGGTTTCCCCAGGGGCATGTCGTTGAGCCCCGTTTCGAGATCGACGATCCGGGCCTCCGTGTCGCTGATGGGCACTCCGACACTCCCAACTTTCCGGGCCCCCCCGGCAAAGGGGTTCACATGGGTAACGGGTGTCGTTTCCGTCATGCCGAAACCCTCGACGATGACCGCTCCCGTAACCCTCTCGAATTCATGTATGACCTCAACAGGAAGGGGAGCGCTCCCGGAAAAACACCCCTTTAAACAGGACATGTCCGTTTTCTTTAGATCGGGGTGGTTCAGCATCCCGATGTACATGGTGGGCACGAGCGGCGCGAAGGTGGGCTTGAACTTCCCGATGGCCTCGAGAAGCGGCTCCGGCTGCGGCCTGGGGACGAGGACGTCCGGCCAACCCATGTGCACGGCGAAATTCATGGCCGTGGTCATGCCGAAGACGTGGAAGAAAGGAAGGGCGCCGAGGACGATCTCCGCCCCCTTCTTGAATACCGGAAACCAGGCTTCCGCCTGCTGGATCTGCTTGCTCAAGTTGGCATGGGTCAGCATCACCCCCTTGGAGACACCGGTCGTCCCTCCGGTGTACTGGTACATGGCCACGTCCTCGAAGCCGATCTTCGGCCGCGGCGGGTTCGGGCCGTATTTCGCTACGCAGTCCTTCCACTTATAGACATCGGGGGCCGGCTTGACATCGGCGGCGAGCTTCTTCTTTTTGCCGACCAGGGGAAAGAGCATGCTCTTGGGAAAAGGTAGATAATCACCTATGGAGGTGTAGACGATCTGCTTGATCTTCGTCTTCGGCCGCAGGTCAATCATGCGGTTGCCGAGAAGGTCGAGGGTCACGAGGACCTTCGAGCCCGAGTCGTTGAACTGATGCTCCAGTTCCCGGTCGGAGTATAGGGGGTTATTCATCACGGTGATGGCCCCCAGTCTCAGGATGGCAAAATAAGCGACGACGCAGGGGATCAGGTTGGGAAGAAGAATCGCCACGGCGTCCCCCTGCCGGACCCCGAAATCGGCCAGGCACGTGGCGAATCGGTCCACCATGTCCTTGAGCTCCCGGTAGGTAACCGAGTAGCCCTGGAAGATGAGGGCCGGCTTGTCGGGGAACTGCTTTGCCGTCCGGTCCAGGATGTCGGGCATGCAGATCTCTTCGTAGCTGATCCGCTCTGGGACCCCCTTCTCGTAACTCTTCAGCCAGGGTTTTTTCAGATAGATGGATTCTTCAGCCATATCCTTCCCTCCTTTGAATAATGTCTGTCCGGTTCAAAAAGTCCCGCGACACGTCGAGATATGCTACCGGAAATAAATGTGAGGAAACCTCTAATGGATGGAAACTTTAAACAGGGATCAATGAATGAAATAACACCACAATAAATCAAAATTGCAAGTTAAAATTAAAGGGCCCCGGAGCGGGGCAATGGAGCACTGCCCTTTCAAAGTCGGAGGGAATAAAAAAGCCCGGAAAGTGCCGGGCT
>JAPLJU010000052.1 GCA_026388445.1 Deltaproteobacteria bacterium | reverse complement strand
TCTGAGCTTCTTCGGAAGCTGCTGCATGGCCGCAAGCGATATCCCTGTCACGATGGGGGTGGCGATGATCGCCTGGGCGATGATCATGGCAGCCGGCGTATAGAGGATCTCCATGAACCCGAGGGGGCCGTTTCTCCAGAGAAAAATGGTTACGAAAAGTCCCACGACCACAGGTGGCAGAGCCATCCCGGTATTGATGAGGCTCACCACGAACTTGCGCCCCGGGAATTGCGTGAGGGCCACCACCGTCCCCACGGATATCCCGATGAAGAGACTGATGAAGGTTGCCGTGCCGGAAACCTTCAGGGAGAACCAGGTGATACCGAGTACCTCGGCATCAAAGGTGAAAAGCAGGTAGAAGGCCTTCCAGATACCGTCCAGGATAATGTCCATTTATTTTCCCAGGTCCTCAACCTTCTTGCCCGCATCGGGGAAGAAGAGGGGAGAGCCGAACTTGTCCACACCAAAGGTCTTGATGATGCCCTGTGTTTCCTTCGAGACCATGAAATCTGCGAAGGCCTTTGCCCCGGTGGCGTTCACCTTGGGCCACTTCCGGGGGTTGATCTCGATGACGTGGTAGATGTTCAGGAGGATGGCGTCACCCTCCACCAGGATGTCGAGGCCGAGGTTCTTCTTCAGGGCCAGATAGGTTCCGCGGTCGGCCAGCGCGTAGGTCTTCTTCTCGGCCGCAACGGCCAGCGTCTGACCCATCCCGAGACCCGTCTGCTGGTACCACTCCTCCCCCTCGTCCTTCACGCCGGCGGCTTTCCAGATGTCCTTTTCCTTCGCGTGGGTTCCCGAGTTGTCGCCGCGGGACATGAAGATGCTTCCCGAGGAGGCGATCTTCTTGAAGGCCTCGGAAGCCTTTTTCATGCCCCTGATCCCTGCGGGGTCACCGGGCGGGCCCACGATGATGAAGTCGTTATGCATGATCAGACGGCGGTTCACCCCGTAACCCTCCTCCGCGAACTTCTTCTCGGCCGCGGGGGAGTGGACGAGGAGCACATCGGCCTCGCCCTTTTGACCCATGGCCATGGCTTGGCCGGATCCGACGGCGATGGTCTTCACGAAGTAGCCCGTCTTTTTCTCGAAGATGGGAATCAGGACGTCGAGAAGCCCCGAATCCTGGGTGCTCGTCGTTGTGGCAAGGATGACGGCTTTCTGGGCCCGTGCCGCGTCTGCGGGCGCAATGCCGGCCGAAACGATCATCCCTGCAGCCAGCAGAAGGGTAACGGCAACAAACAGTATCTTGCTGGATTTCATAGGATTACCTCCTTGTACTCGAAAGATGTGCATTCAGATTGGACATCAGCCCTTGACCCCGTGCTTTTTCCTCCACGCATTCGAGTTCGGGAAAAAGAGGGAGCTTCCGTATTTATCCTTCCCGAAGTCGCTGGTGATCTTCTGGCCCTTGTCGGGATGGGTGAGCCATTTCACGAAGGTCATCGTGTCCTTGTAGTTGGCGCGGGGGAATTTCTTGGGGTTTACGGGGATGAGGGTGATATAGTTCAGCATGGCCTTGTCCTTCTCCACCAGGACGTCGAGCTTGATGTCCTTTTTCAGTGAGAGGTAGGTGGCGCGGTCGATGAGGGTGTAGGCCTGTTTTTCATTGGTGTACTTGAGTGTGGCGGCATTCCCGGCCGAGCCCTTCTCGTAGGTGACGTACCAGGCGCCGGCAGGTTTGATGCCCGCACCCTCCCAGAGGATCATCTCGGCCACGTGCGTCCCCGACTTGTCGCCCCGCGTGACGAAGGGGGCCTGTTTCGCCGCAAGGGCCTTCAGGGCCTCGGCTGCCGTCTTCATACCGCGGATTTTTGCCGGATCGGAAGCGGGGCCGACGATGACGAAGTCGTTATACATGAGGTCGATCCGCTCCGTCCCGTAACCTTCAGCCACGAATTTCTCCTCCAGGACTTTGGCGTGGACCATGACCAGATCGATATTCCCTTTCTCCGCGACCTTGAGCGTGGCGCCGGTGCCCGCTCCCACGTGTCGAACGCGGATCCCCGTCTCTTTCTCGAAGGCATTTTCCAGGGCATCGACAATCCCCGCGTCAACGGGGCCGATCGTGCTGGCCATGAAGACAAAACCACCTTTTTGTGCCCAGCATAGACCGGGTAAGAGGATTAGAAAACTCAACAGCACCGGCAACAGCCACTTTTTCATGATGCTCCTCCTTCAGATGTTTGAGTAAAGGATCTTCCCGGAATCCTCGAAGCCGTAGCCCCCGAGTTTCTCGAAGCGCTCGCGTAAGCCCTCCGAGCGCAAAACCTCCACGAGGCCCTGGACGCCTTTGCTGAAGTATGTCGATTGCCCCACGACCATGTCGAAATCCTCGCGGGTCACGGCAATGAAGTGAAGCCCCATGAGCCTCGAGACGGCCACGGACGCAAGCCCGGCATCGGCCTCGCCCGACAGGACCGAAAGGCCCACCTCGACGTGGGTGTACACCTCGCGGTCGTAGCCCTTGATTGCCTCGGCAGGAATGCCGTTCTTTTTCAGATGATAATCCAGCAGGAGCCTCGTGCCGGAGCCTGTCTGTCGGTTGACGAATCGAATGCCCTCCACCGCAAGATCATCGAATCCCCGGATTCCGTGGGGATTGCCGGGCGCCGCGACAATGCCCAGCTCCCGCCGGAAGAGATGGACAAGGACGGCCTTGATGCCGGGCAGGTATCCCTCCAGGAAGGGTGTGTTGTAGCGGCCCGTCTCCGGGTCGAACAGGTGGGTCCAGGCAATGTCAAATCCAGTACCGGGTCGTTGCTGCCGGCTGCCAGGAGCGCTCCCTCAATTCTACGGCTTTTTTCCCGGGCATCCTTGAGGCCGCCCCTCGCGCTCGCTTCAATCCATTCATCGATGGTCTTTCTGGGAAAAACCCACTTCCCGGTAACCCGGGTTCCTGGGATCCGGCCCGCCTTCAGAAGCGCGTAGACCTGTTTTTCATGAATACCCAGATAGGCCGCTAGCTCTTTTGTGTTCATCATTTCCTCGGACATAATCTCCTCCTGACGGGGTGAAAATATAGATAATATAATTTCAAAAATCAACTAAATATTAATAGGAAACGGCGTAGCGGGAAATTCGGCGGCGGAGATGATCCGTCGTCTGGACGCCGAGGGGGCCATCACCATCTTCACCAAGAGCCGTTATCCCTTCTACTACACCCCGGCTCTGACCGAGTACCTCTCGGGTGAAAAGGAGCTCAGCAGGTTCACCCTTCATGACTTTTCCTGGTATGAGAAAAACCGTGTGGAGTTCCACCCCGCCGAAGAGGTGGTCACAGTCGATCCGGGAGCTAAAACTGTCCGGACGGTGACCGGCAAGGATTACCCCTATGAAAGACTCCTTCTGGCGACAGGTGGTAACGCCACCGTCTTGCCCCTGGAGGGCGTTGACCTTGAGGGTGTTTTCACCCTCCGGACGGTCGAGGATGCCGATCGAATCAGGGAAAAGGCAAGGAGCTCGAAAGAAGTCATCCTCGTCGGGGGCGGGCTTCTGGGACTCGAAGCTGGGAACGGATTGAGGAAGCTCGGCCTCAAAGTGTCTTTTCTGGAACACTCTCCGAGGCTTCTCCCGAGACAGATGGACGAGGGGGGTGCAACCCTTCTGCGGAAGCAGATGGAATTGATGGGTTTCAACTTTCACCTGGACCGGAACGTGATGAAGATCTCGGCTGAAGGAAAGGCCCTGTCTATTTATCTCGAGGAAGGTGAAAAACTCACAGCCGATATGGTGCTCATCTCGGCGGGTGTCTGCCCGGAGGTGACCCTGGCGGAGTCCCTCGGCATCGAAGTGGATCGGGGCGTGAAGGTGGATGATCGGATGAGGACAGCCATTGAGAATATCTATGCTGCGGGTGACGCGATCGAATACCGGGGCCGATGCTACGGGATATGGCCCGCCGCCATGGCACAGGGACGAATAGCCGGATCCAACATGACCGGCAGGGAAGTGAAATATGAAGGGACGATCCCCGCAAACACCCTTAAAGTTGCCGGGATCAACCTTGTTTCCATGGGGGATATCGACTGTGAGGGGGAGAGAGAATCTATCCTCTATGTCGATGGGAGAAAATTCGTCTACAGAAAGATTGTTCTTCAGGAAAGCATGATAACCGGTGCCATCCTTTTCGGAGATATCCGGGGAAGCGATGAGATTCAAAGTGCCATTCGCAGCAGAAGAGACATCTCATCCATAAAATCCCGGCTTGGCGATCCGAACTTCGATTTTAAGAAACTTCTTGAGTAACCCCCCCCCTTCTTCTGGTATCCATTTTCCGGAACGGAATATAAATATGTCAATGGCCCTTGAACGGGCAGACGGCAATGGTTACTTTAGAAAAAACCAAAAGGAGGTTCATGCATGAAGCTGAACGAATACTTTGAAAAGAAGAAGGGTTACGGGGTTCTCGCCACGGCGGATTTGAAGGGGAAGGTCGATGTTGCCGCTTATTCAAAGCCTTTTTTCGAAGGCGAAGATACCGCCGGGTTTGCAATGTACGATCGCCTGACGCACGCCAACCTGCAGGGCAACCCCAGCGCGGCCTATCTCTTCGTGGAACGGGATAAGGACAACGAAGGCAAAAGACTCTACCTGAAGAAGAGCAGGGAGGAATCGGACGGGAAGAAGATCGACGAATTCTTCAAAAAGTTCAAGATTCAGGAAAAATACAGGTCGGCAACGAAGTTCATCGTCTACTTTAAGGTCGAAAAGGTCCTTCCCCTGGTCGAGATTAAATAACCCGCTCAGAGCATCTCTTCGATCTCTCTGAACTTTGTGACCAGGCGTTTCCGGGAAACGGGGTAGGCCGTTTTCAGCTCCTGGGTGAAAAGCGAAAGCCTGTATTCCTCGATCATCCAAGCCCACTCGTTGATTTTTTCTCTTTTCTCGTCGGATGTGGAGGATGAAAGGCTCTTCCGGAGATCCTTCAGGCGGTCGTCGAACCCCCTGATCTCTTCGGCCCTCTCCCTGTCTTTCTCCTGATTTAAAAGGCCCTTTTCCGCGCGCAGGGAAAGGGCCTTCAAGTATCGAACAAGGTCGGACCACCTTTCACGAGGATGAACCTCGAGGAAATTGTCCGGCATCAGGCGGTCAAGGTGGGTCCTGATGTCGGAAAAAAAATCTTTCAGGTTACGGCCGGGGGGGGCTGAATTTTCCAGCCTGTGCAGAGCCTGCCTGGTCTGGAAATAGGTCTCCAGGACCGGCTTGATCTCCAGGAGCAGAGCTTGTGCCGAGGGCAGGATGGCCGGTGCTGTCTCTTCCGCGTGTTTGAGGAAGGATTTCCGTGACCGCATGGGGAGGCCGAAGAGTCTCCGGAGGACCTCCCGGTAGAGGCCCTCCTCAAAAAACCGCTCCCCGCCGAAATAAACGGCCCATTTTTTCATCTCGCCGGGAAGAGATAGATGCTTTTTGAGATACCGGAGTTCCTTCCTGAAGTGCTCTTCGAAAAGGGCGATCACCCCCCTGACATGATAGTCTTCTGCTTCTTTTTTATCTTTGAATAGCCGAAGTCCGACCCCCCCTTCAGCTTTGACCAGGGCCGGGTGGAGTATTGCCAGGAGCCCCCCGTCATCCTCCATTTCGAGTTGAGACGGAAGCTCATCGAAATCCCAGGTCGTGATGCCGTCTCTTTCCCATTTCCTTCTGACCTCGACGATCGCCGACGTCTCCTCACCATGGGAAGTCTGCTCTTTCAGGAGGCCGATGTCGCGTCCCGAGGCGACGGTCTTCTTATTCGAGTCCAGGATATCAAGCCTCATTTTCAGATGGTCCGGGATTGTGACGGAAGACCATGAGGCAGGCGGGATATCCGTGTTGAATTTCTCCCGGAGGATGCCGGAAAGGGCCTGCGCGAGGGAGCCCTTGCCCCACTCGATCTCCTCCAGAATGCTTTCAAGGGTCTGACCGATGGGTGAAAGCCTGATTCGGTATGTCTTCGGAAGGCCCTTGAGAAGGACCGAAATTTTTTCTTTGAGAAGACCCGGCACACCCCAATCCAGCACTTCCTCCGGAAGGGCCGGAAGCAGATTCACGGGGACTCTCACCGTCACGCCGTCATCGGATTTCCCGGGGTCAAAGCGGTATGTCAGGGGGAGAGACTTTTTTCCGAAAGGCCAGGCATTCGGGTAGAGGGAAAGCTCCTCTTCGTCGGGTATCAACTGCAGGACATCTTCCGTTTTCATGCGGAGAAATCCATCGGAGCCTCTTTCGCGAATGAGTTTCTGAAGGGATCGGACGTCACAGATATCCCCGAGCCGTTCCTCGTAAAATCTCACCAGGGTGTCCTCATCGGCGAGGAGGTTTCGCCGTCTGATCTTATTCTCCATGGCAAGGACCTTCTCAATCACGTGCCGGTTGTGAATCAGAAAGGGAAAAGGCCTGTCCAGGTCACCTTTCACAAGGGCGCTTTGAATGAAGATGATCGATGCATCAGCAGGATTGATCTTTCCGTAGGAGGCGGTGCGGCCTGATACGATAGGCAGACCATAGAGTGTCACCTGTTCGAGGGCCACAACCTCGCCGCGTTTTCGGTTCCAGTGCGGATTTGAATAGGTATATCGGCAGAGAGGACCTCCCAGAGATTCCAGCCAGTCATTTTCGATATTGGCTGCCGTTCTTGCGAAAAGTCTTGTTGTTTCCAGGAACTCTGCCGCAACGATCCAGTTCCCGCCACGGTTGAAAAGGCCCGAGCCGGGAAAGATCATCGCCTGCTTACCGCCGCCGGTCGCGTAGAAGTTCTTTTCCTTCTTCATGGCGATGTTGGACAGGTATCCGCTCAAAATGGAGCGATGAATCTTCCCGTACAGGGCCGGGAAATCCTCCGCCTCTTTTTTTTTCGCCCTTTCTTTCTTGGCGCGGATTCCTTCCTCAGCGATGATCTCTCGAATCTGATCATGGATGTCCTGCCACTCCCTCATCCTTTTATAGGATAGAAAATGCTGCCTGCAGAACTTTCTCATCTGGCCCTGGGTCTTCAAAGCCGCGAGGGCTTCATGGTATCGATTCCAGATACTCTGA
Source organism: Deltaproteobacteria bacterium (assembly GCA_026388445.1). Classification (GTDB taxonomy): domain Bacteria; phylum Desulfobacterota; class Syntrophia; order Syntrophales; family UBA2192; genus JAPLJU01. The sequence continues at coordinate 4,538 of JAPLJU010000052.1, read as the reverse complement.
AGGGTTATGAAGTCTGAGGCTGGATGGACAAAGATGCCGTGAGCCAGCTCGGCCTCCTTCTCCTGTTCATAGGGCCGCTCCCGGGGATCCTGGGTGCTGAGCGATGCGGCGATGATCGCCACATCGTCGACACAGCCCTCTTTTTCCGCTTCAATAATCATGCGGTAGATCCTTGGATCGAGCGGCATACGGGCCATCACCTCACCCCTCGATGTCAAAACATAATGGGATGAGCCGGACCCCTCATCTTCTTTCCGCTCAATCGCCCCCAGCTCTTCCAGCATGTCAAACCCTGCTTTGATGTTTCGCGGGCCGGGGGGGTCGATGAAAGGGAAAATCGAAATATCCCCGATCTTGAGGGCGAGCATCCTGAGCACGACCTCGGCAAGGTTGGATCGCAGGATCTCGGGCGGTGTAAAAAGGGGCCTCTCTTCGTAATCCTCCTGGGAGTAGAGCCGGATGCAAATTCCGTTCTGGACCCGCCCGCAGCGGCCCTTCCGCTGGTCGGCACTGCTTTGGGAGATCGGCTCAATGGGAAGCCCGGAGGCCCTCGTTCGCGGGTTGTAGCGGGCTATGCGCGCCAGCCCCGTATCGATGACGTAGCGGATGCCGGGAATGGTGATGGAGGTTTCGGCCACATTCGTTGCGACGATGATCTTTCTCCCGTGAACAGGGCGGAACACCCGGCGCTGTTCCGCCGACGAAAGACGGGCATAAAGGGGGTAGATCGTTGCGTCGCGATAATTTCGCCCCTCGAGGAGATCGCAGGTTTCGCGGATGTCCCGTTCCGTGGGCATGAAGACCAGGATATCCCCTGCTTCGTGTCTCCTATCCAGGTCATCGACGGCTGAAACAGCGGCCTCCACGTAACCCATCTCCCCGGCTTCTTCACTGTCCGGATCCAGCGGGACGTAACGAACCTCCACGGGGTAGAGGCGGCCCGAGACCTCTATGATGGGGGCATGATCAAAGGCCCTGGAGAACTTTTCGGTGTCGATCGTGGCGGAGGTGATGATGACCTTGAGGTCCCTTCTCCGGGCCAGGAGCATTTTGAGCATTCCCAGGACGAAGTCTATATTAAGGCTCCGTTCATGGGCCTCGTCCACAATGAGAGTATCGTAACCACTGAGAAAGGGATCCGCCTGAATTTCCATGAGGAGGATGCCATCGGTCATGATTTTTATGTATGAATGGCGGTTCAGTTTTTCTTCGAAGCGGATCTTATAGCCCACCGTGTTGCCCACGGTATCGCCCATTTCCTCGCTGATCCGCTGTGCCACGGTCACGGCGGCGATCCGCCTGGGCTGGGTGCAGCCGATGTAACCGAAAGTGCCCCTTCCCGCCTCCAGGCAAAGTTTAGGCAGCTGAGTGGTCTTGCCAGAACCCGTCTCGCCGGTGACAATGATTACCCGGTGGGATCGGATAGCCGCCACAATTTCGTCTTTGTGCGCGGTGATGGGAAGTGAGGGCGGGCAGGAGATTCGCGGGCAATCCTTTCTTCTTTTCTCCGTGCGGCGAATCGAGTTCTCGAGGCGTTTTTCAATTCTTTCGAGGGCCTCTTCGCCACCCGGGGACTGCCGTGAGCGCCCCTCGAAATACCTCAATTCCCGTATAATGGCAGGGCGGTCCGATCTCATCGCCCGATGGAGATGATTCCTGATTTTCTTGAGCCTGTTTTCAGTCTGTGACAAGGGAATGCCCCTTACTTTCGGGAGGTTTGGGGAATATAGGAAAATTACGAAAAGGTGTCAAGACGTGACGGATTTTTCCTGAGGAATGATGGCCTTTCTTCCCGCCCGAGGCAACCGTTTCGGCGCGGAAGAAGCCCTTCAGATGGGGCTTTACGACGGTCCCTGATGCTGGTAATATAAAAAAAGGATTTCCCCGGAGTGTGCCTATGGCCCATCACCCCACCCTGAAATCGGGATATCATGAACTGGTCGAACGCCTCAACAGGTTCCCCCAGGGAGCCCCGCCGTCGGGTTTGCTCCACGGTATCCTGAAGATGCTATTCAGCGAGGAAGAGGCAAAGCTCGTCTCCCTTCTTCCAATCAAGCCCTTCACCGCTGAGAGGGCCGCGAAGCTATGGCAGATATCCCGAAGAAAGGCAGAGGATATCCTTCAGGGCCTGGCCGGTCGAGGGATCCTTCTGGATATCGAGGAAAATGGCAGGCAGGTTTACGTCCTCCCACCACCCATGGCAGGTTTTTTTGAATTCTCCCTGATGCGGCTCCGTGGCGATCTCGACCAGAAGGTGCTGAGTGAACTTTTATATCAGTACCTCAACGTGGAGGAGGACTTCATCAAGGCGCTCTTTACGGGCGGCGAAACCCAATTGGGGCGAATCTTCGTCCATGAACCTGTTCTCTCGAACGATAGCGCCCTCCATGTCCTTGATTTCGAGAGGGCGAGTCATATCATCAAAACGGCCTCCCACATTGGAATCGGGGTCTGTTACTGTCGCCACAAAATGAGCCATCTGGGCCGCGCCTGCAATGCGCCCATGGAGGTCTGCATGACGTTCAACCATGCCGCGGCCTCCCTCATCAAGCACGGCATCGCGCATCGGGTGAACGTGTCGGAATGTCTCGGACTCCTCGAGCAAGCGCACGAGCATCATCTCGTCCAATTCGGTGAAAATGTCCGTGAGGGCGTTAACTTCATCTGCAATTGCTGCGGGTGTTGTTGTGAAGCCCTGATCGCCGCCCGGCGATTCGGTTTGTTGAGGCCCGTGCACACGACGAACTTCATTCCCGAACTCAACGAGGGGGATTGCACGGGCTGCGGCCGATGTGTGGTGGCCTGTCCTGTTGAGGCTATGACCCTCGTCTCGGCCAACGACCCTCGGAATCCCAAGAAGAAAAGGGCACACCTGAATGCAGGGATATGCCTTGGGTGTGGCCTCTGCGTGGCGGTCTGCAGGACGAAGAATATCTTCCTGAAGACCCGGCCTGAGTGCGTCATCACACCGGTCAATTCCGCCCACAGACTCGTGCTGATGGCGATCGAAAGGGGCAAGCTCCAGAATTTCATTTTTGAAAATCAGGCCCTGCTCAGCCACCGGGCCATGGCGGCGATATTAAGTGTCATCCTCCGGTTGCCGCCTGTGAAACAGGCCCTGGCGGGCCGCCAGTTAAAATCGAGGTATCTGGAACATCTGATGGTGTGGTATACAAAAAAGTATAAGGCGAAAGCCCGGCAGGAGGGCACCGCACCGGAAAACCTTTTAACCGAATCCTGATCGATTTCCATCCAGCGATCCATAAAGTCTCTTGACCCGGAACCAGATCCACCAGAAGGGGGTCTTATGAGTTTCAAAAAGAATCGATGGTACGTTTTTCCGACCTTTATTGCGTTCTGCCTGTTTGTCCTGAATGACTGCGCCCTCATGGAGGGTCATAAAATACCCGAGGTAAAAGAGGTAAAAACGGAGGCTGAGCTCGGGGCGTCACTTGACGAAGGCGTGAAGGAGGCAATCTCCGGCAAGTGGAAGCGCGGTGAAAGCGGAGATATGATCGAGTTCCTCCGGGACGGCACCGTTAAATTTTACAGCCCCATCGAGAATGCCGTCTATCCCGGAACGTACCGGGTCGATGATGACAAGCACATCACAACACAGTTGGAACAAGGTGGGTCCATCACCTGGGGTTTCGTTGTATCGAAGAGTGAACTGCAACTCACCGCACCATCGGGCCTCGTCCTGAAATACAGGAAAACTCCCTGATTTCTCGAAGACCATGCCGGCGACGACGGACCCGCAGCAGCAGACAGACTGTGGGCGTCGTGGACGAATGATGGTCTACTTTGTAAACCATCATCCATAAAATCTTTCCTGTTGGGGCCACTGGGTCATACGCATTCCGGCAGGAAGCTTGCGACGAAAGGCGTCAGAGATGAGCACCTTATTGTATGTGATAAATCTGTTGCACGACAAATACGTCGCGTCGGTCACACCGACGATGACGGAATACAAGGCATTCATTTTCTGACAATGTATGGAAGACCACCCCGCCTTTTTTAACTCGACAGCGGGTGAGAAATGCGCTAATCTAATACTGCATTAAACAAGAAATCCCATAAATATCAGACAGTTCGATATCATGAGACCGCAGTGGCAGCGACCGGAGTTTCTTAAAACATGGACAGGAGAGAAACCTCCGGGACAAGGCTGAAGGCTCAGCAATGAACAACCTTCTCTCGGCGGTTTAATTCATTCCCAGAGATGGGGAGGTGATTTTCAGGGCTTGTGAGGGTCCGGTGGTCGATGCCATGGACCCCGGAGCCGATCATTTGAACGCAGGAGGCCTTTCATGGATAGAATTGATCGCGACGATCCCTTGTCTGGAGAAGAGAGGGGTCCTTCCTCTCCGATGGAGACGACGAGGGTCATTGATTTTGACGCGGCCCGTTTCGGAAGGGTCATCGCGGATCTCAATTTCCGGGTATCGAGATATGCCAACACAGACCGGTTTTATGAGGAGTACGAAATCGCCCTGTATGAGTATTTTGAGGGGCGTGGCATCTATTGCGAGGACGAT
>JAPLJU010000275.1 GCA_026388445.1 Deltaproteobacteria bacterium | reverse complement strand
TCCTGAGCACCATTCAGGACAGGGAGTACGTCAAACTGGAGGGGGGGCGGTTTTTCCCGACGGAACTCGGCACGCTGGTCAACGAACAGCTCGTGAAGAATTTTCCCAAGATCCTCGACGTGGAATTTACGGCGATGCTGGAAAGCCAGCTCGATCAGATCGAGGAGGGCAAGCTCGAGAGGATCGCCACCCTGAAGGAGTTCTACGGCCCCTTCGAAAAAGATCTGGAAAAGGCCAAGACGCAGATGAGAGACGTGAAGAAAGAGGAGATCCCCACGGACATCATCTGCGACAAGTGCGGGAGCCCCATGGTGATCAAATGGGGAAGAAAGGGGCAATTCATCGCCTGCTCCAATTATCCGAAGTGCAAGAACACGAGCAACTTCATTAAGGACGAAAACGGAAAGATCACCCAGACGGAAACCGAAAAAACGGATCTTCTCTGCGACAAGTGCGGAAAGCCCATGATCATCAAGGAGGGCCGCTTCGGCCGTTTCCTCGGATGCTCGGGGTATCCCGAATGCAAGAACACCGCAGCCATCAGCCTCGGGGTGCAGTGCCCTGAGAAGGATTGCGGAGGCGACCTCACCGAGAAGCGAACAAGAAAAGGCAAGGCCTTTTTCGGCTGTTCGAAGTATCCTAAATGCAAATTTGCCACCTGGGACCGGCCCATTCCGGAGGCGTGCCCCGCATGCGGAGCGCCCTTCCTGGTGGAGAAATTCAGCCGGAAGAAAGGACGCCTGAAGGCGTGCCTCAACAAGGACTGCAGCTTTCAGCAGGCACAGGAATAGCGTTACCTGCGTCTCACCTCATATCATCGGGGCTTTTTTCTCCGACACCCTGAAGGGGCCGGAGATTCCGTCCATCACCAGAAGACAATCTCGCCATGAATGACCGTAAAGTAATGATCGTCGGCGGCGGTCTGGCCGGCTGTGAGGCGGCCTGGCAGCTGGTCTCGAGGGGTATCCCCCCCACCCTCCACGAGATGAAGCCCCGTCGGTTCTCCCCCGCCCACAAATCCCCGGGCCTCGCTGAACTGGTCTGCAGCAACTCCTTTCGCTCCGGGGAAATTTCAACTGCCGCGGGGCTTCTCAAGGAAGAGATGCGTCTTTTAAAATCCGTGATCATCGAGGCGGCTGACGCGTCATCCGTACCGGCAGGAAAAGCACTGGCCGTCGACCGCGCGCAGTTTTCATCCCGCGTGGAGGCCCTTCTGAACCGCCGGGACCTGCAGGTGGTCCGTGACGAGGTAAAGGAAATCCCCGCAGGCACCCTCGTCCTCATCGCCACGGGACCGCTCACCTCGGATGCCCTGGCGGAGAAGATCTCGGGTCTGACGGGAAGGGATTATCTCTACTTCTACGACGCCATCTCTCCGATTGTCGATGCCGCGACGATCGATTTAAAAAAAACCTTCAGCGCGTCAAGGTACCAGGAAGGCGATGGGGACTATCTCAACTGCCCCCTCACGGCCGGGGAGTACGAAAGGTTCCACAGGGCCCTCCTCGATGGCCGGCAGGTGCCTCCCAGGGAATTTGAAGATTCGAAATTCTTCGAGGGATGCCTCCCCGTGGAGGTCATGGCCTCGAGGGGCGCAAGCACGCTCCTTTTCGGCCCCATGAAGCCTGTGGGTCTTGTCGATCCCGAAACGGGGAAGAAACCCCACGCCGTGGTCCAGCTTCGCTCCGAAAACCGGCAGCGTACGGCGTACAATCTTGTGGGCTTCCAGACGAAGCTGACCTGGCCGGAGCAGGGCCGGGTCTTCCGCATGATCCCGGGGCTGGAAAGAGCCGAGTTTCTTCGCTTCGGAAGCATACACCGGAACACATTCATCAACGCCCCGGCGCTTCTAGAAAAGACGCTTCATCTCCGCTCGAACCCGGACATCTACTTCGCCGGTCAGATCACGGGGGTGGAGGGTTATATCGAATCGGCCGCCACGGGGCTCATCGCCGGTATCAGCATCTGGTGCCGCCTGACGGGGAAAAACTTCGATCCTCCCCCCCGGACAACGGCCCTGGGCGCCCTCCTCCACCACATCACCGGCTCAGACTCGCCGAACTTCCAGCCCATGAATGTCAATTTCGGGCTCTTCGAACCTCTCCCGCAGAAGGTACGGAAGAGAAACAGGGGAGACCACTACGCCGCGCGGGCCCTTTTAGATCTCGGGGATTGGAGTTGCAGACTCGGTCTTGTATGAAGGCTGAAAAAAAGACAGGCTCGTTTTAAAGGAGATTTTCAGGGAGAGAACCTTAGATATAACGGACGGTCTCGACAGACGATTTGATGGCAAACACCCTGATATTATTGCACTTATTATCCGCCGGAAAGATGAAGAAACCCGACCGGTTCGGGTCGTATCCCAAGGTGGCCCCCACAAGTTTCTCACCGTCCTTGAAAGTGATTTCCACTTTCCGTCCCTGTGCCCTTTCCCCTTCCATAAAAGCCTTTCTTTCATTATAAGAAGGGTTCCCGCTGAAATCTCTGACGAAGAAAAGGGCTTTCAGGTCCTTAAGGAGGATCTGCTGAAGACCATTGCCTGAGGCGTTGTCGAGCAGTCGCAGGTGGAAACGATCCTTGTTGGGAAAGAAGTCCTGGGTGAACCCCTTTACGATCCGCCCGTCGATATATCTGACGATCACTTTGCTCTGTTCCATGGAGGTTTCACGTCCCACTTCGAAGTCGGTACTCAAGACACACGTGTGCTCGCACATAATATCGGGTGCCATGCCGTTCAACTTTAGGAAACATTTCACTAAAATGCCTGAAAAAATCAGGATCGATGGCTTGTTCTTGACAGAAGACGGGGCTTTTTTATAGTGCCGCATTCCGAATCAATCATATGAAGGGACTTTGGAGGAAAAAAGATGGACTTCCCATTCAAACGCGAAGGCACAATTCTGGAGTTTCTCGGCGTGGAATTGAAGGAAATGACGAAATAAAGGGTCGTTCTGACAATGCCGGTCAATGAACGCACCTGCCAGTTTACCGGGCACATCCACGGCGGGGCGTCGGTGAGGCTTGCCGAATCGGCGGCGGGGGTCGGCGCCTGTATGAACATAGACCGGGAGAAACAGAGGCACGTCGGCCTGGAGGTGAACGCCAACCATGTCCGGGGGGCCAACCGGGGATTCGTCACGGCCACGGCAAGACCTTACTTTGTCGGCCGGAGGACATCGGTGTGGGAGGTCAAAGTCACCAACGAGGAGGGAAAACTCGTCAGCGCCGTTCGCTGCACCATCGCCCACGTGGCAA
>JAPLJU010000192.1 GCA_026388445.1 Deltaproteobacteria bacterium | reverse complement strand
GCTGCGGCGATTTTCTTGAAAGGCCTTTTGACCAGGGGGATGTCTTTCTGGATGGCCGTAAGGACTTTCTCTTCTTTGGTCTTCGGCATGATGATGAAATTCAGAGACCTTTCCGAGTGATGAGTGAAAACCGTTGCGATTCCATATCATATCCAAATATTTCTTGACAATTGATTTTCCTGTGTATAAAAAAGGCAGCGTTATGGGGCACAAGCTTCGTTGAAGCGATGCCCCGAATTTAAAGAAGGGAGGAAGGTATGAAGAAGGCCGCGATTGTAGTTCTAGCTTTGGTGCTGGTGATGGTGTCGGGATCTCTTGTTTTCGCCGCTGAGCAGGCTGCCGGTAAGGGAGGCGACTACGGGAAGATCATCTTTTTCGCCTGCACCGTGATCGCCGCGGGTCTCGCAATGGGACTTGGTTCTGTCGGCACCGGAGTTGGCATGGGTCATGGTCTGAGCGGTGCGACCAACGCCGTCGGACGGAATCCCGAAGCCCAGGGCAAGATCCTGCTCACCATGATGGTCGGTCTCGCGATGATCGAGTCCCTGGCCATCTACGCGCTGGTTATTGCCCTCGTGTTACTCTATGCAAACCCCTTGATTAAATTCCTCGGTTAATATTTTCAGGTCTTATTGAAAGGGGAGGAAGAGCCGCCAATAAGTCTTTTCCTCCCCTTTCTTCATTCGGGGGCGGCAGGCGGGACTTTCGATCGGAGGGCCTTTTTTTCCGACTGGCGGCGTTTCGCCTGAAGCACTTTTTCCTTAGCCCGCTTCGACCGCTTCCTTTTCTGCCTTTTGAGCTTTTCGATACGCTTTCGTTCCGTATCGGCCTGACCTTTTTGCAATCGCTCCATCCGGTCGAGAAGGATGCGTCTGGCCAGAAAACGGTTCATGGCCTGGGAACGGGTCTTCTGACACTTCACGGACAGACCCGAGGAGACATGAACCAGGTACACGCAGGTGGCAGTCTTGTTAACCTTCTGACCGCCGGGTCCTGAGGAGCGTATAAAGGTCTCCTGTAGATCGCCTTCAGAAATGCCGAGGCGGTTCATCCGCTCGAGAAGCTCTTTTTCTTTTTCAAGGGAAACAGGCATCAGGCGTCAGGCTTAAAATCACGGGTCAGATGCGAAAGTTCAACACAATTAAGTCTACCACAATTTTGAGTTATGAGTTTTGAATTAATCCAGTTTATTTGGGCGTACTAGCCACTAACCACTCGCCACTCACCACACGAGCTTTGAGCCCTTGGCTCAAAGCGAGTAGATCTTGTCCCCGACAAAATTGATCCAGTGCTGCTTCAGGACTTCCGTGGCTTCGTCGATTTTGTCAACACCGAGTATCAGGATGGTTTCTTTTCCGAGCCGGTCAATGGTCGTGTAGATGTAGTGAATATTGATCTCGGCGTTTCTGAGAGGCTTTACAATGGCGTTCATGCCGGCGGGGTGAAAGGGAACTTCAACGGCGAGCACGGTCGAGACTTCAAGGTTGAAGTGGAAACTCTTGAGGACGGAGACGGCCTTCTGGGGATCGTTGACGACCAGGCGAACGGTGCTCACCTCATCGATGCTGGCCGCGATCTCGCTTTCGGCCTGGATAAAAGTGCCGCCTTCCGCATGTGGTCGGCCATGTATTCCGTCAGCTCGTTCTGCGGGGTGATGGGGTAGCCGGTGTAGAACCGGCACCCGGCGCGGATGGCCGTCTCTCCGATGGCCCAGTTGCCCTGAATCAGGATCTTATTCACGATAGACCTCGATGGCGACTTCGGGGCAGATGGTGGCACAGAGGGCGCAACCTGTGCAGGTTTCGCCATTATTGAAGACGACGGGGTGGTATCCCCTGGAATTGAGCTCCTCCGTCGGGACGATCAGCGTCCTTTTGCATGCGTAGATGCGCAGATGACATTCCTTGCAGAGTTCCTTGTTGATGGTGATGTAGGCCTTCATGGAACGCAAGTCCCTTTCTTGAAGATGAGGGTGAAGAGCAATGCTGCGAATAAAAGCGTGAATAGCTAGGAATGTCAAGCACTTTTTAGGTTTTGGTGAATCCCGCGAGTCTCGTATGGCGGGCAGGGGCCCTTCCTTGACTTGCCCAGGCCGGCTGGTGTAGATTGATAAAAAAATGCATCCATGAAAGCTCCCCGCGTCAAGCTGCGGGGTTCGTGCTTGCCTTGCTTTTTCAGACCCCTTATGTTCAATGCCCACCTTGTCAATGATCCTTTCGGGGATCCCGGCGCTTACGTGGAATTCAAGTTCCGGAAGGAGACGATTTTCTTCGATCTCGGGGATCTTCACGCGCTGGTTCCGCGCCTCATCCTCAAGGCCACGCAGATCTTTATCTCTCACACCCACATGGACCATTTCATCGGTTTTGACCAGATGCTCCGGCTGTGCCTGGGCCGGGACAAGCACCTTTCCCTCTTCGGACCGCCGGGCTTTATTGCGAATCTCGAAAGCAAGCTCGGGGCCTACACCTGGAATCTCGTGGAGAATTACGAGAATGACTTCGAGCTCCTCGTCACGGAGATCCACCCCGACCACAGAGCGCTGCGAAGGTACCTGTGCCAGGAGGCCTTCCGGGCCCGGACGGTGAATGAAGAAAAGGTCACATTTGATGGTCTGGTGACGGACGCACCCCACTACACGGTTCGGGGTGTCTTTCTCGACCACAAGATCCCCTGTCTGGCCTTTTCCCTGGAGGAAAAAAAGAAGATCAACATCAAGAAAAACGTTTTGCTGGAGATGGGTCTTCCCGTAGGGGCATGGTTGGTGGATTTCAAAAACCGGGTCCTTTGTGACGAACCGGACGACACCGATATCCGGGCCTGGTGGAAGGACGAAGGAAAGAAAGTTGTCGAGAGGGCCTTCCGTCTGGGAAATTTACGGGAGAGAATAGTTAAAATAACACCGGGCCAGAAGATCAGCTATATTTCCGACGTGGTGTACAGCGAAGAAAACGCGAGAAAGATTGCCGATCTCGCCCATCGATCGGACATCATGTTTATCGAGGCCTGTTTCCTCGAAGAGGATAAGGACAAGGCGGCGGAGAAATATCACCTCACGGCGAAACAGGCAGGCATGCTGGCGAGACGGGCGGAGGCGAAGAGGATGGTCATCTTCCACTTCTCACCGAAGTACAAAGGCTTCGGCCATCTTCTCGTCGATGAAGCGACGGGAGCGTTCATAGGGTAACAGGGTAAAGGGCAACGGGTTCCGGGTCAAGGGTCCTTGGCTCTTTCTAACCACTAACCACCAACCACTCACCACTGTCTTTTAAGGTCTGTCCAGTCTATCCGGTCTATCCAGTCCTTCTAACCACTCATCACTCACCACTGACCACTATGTCATAATTTCTCTATTTGGAACCCCTTAATCTCAATCGCCACGGAGCGCTGCAGGATATCGATAGAAACCACGAAGAGGTCTTTCTTGAGATCTGTGCGGATGACGACGCCTTCGATCCCCCTGAAGGGACCGTCCGTGATCCTCGCCCCTTCCCCCACTCTCGGATAGGTATAGTGCTGTATTTCCACCTTCGACTCGATCAGGCGCTTGATCGCGTCGATCTTCTCGTCGGGCACCGGGATCGGTTCCGCTCCCCGGGGTTTGCCGAGAATCTTCACGACGCCGTGGGTCTTCAGGATTTCAAGTCGCACGGCGTTGTCTACGACGGGGAGCTCCACGAAGAGGTATCCGGGGAACATGGGGAGCTGGATTCGCTTCCGCCGGTCCTTTCGCTTACTCCACACCTCGATCAGGGGAAGGAACGTGTTAATCGATTTATGGGTCAGTCCCAGCCAGGCCTTCCCTTCATGTCGACTCCGTGTATGCACGGCATACCATGCCATCGCGCCGGGTGATCATCCTTTCTTCGGTTTTATCCATTAAGGGGTCTTATCGCTTCTTTTTGCCGTGAGCGGGGGGCCCTTTTTTTATCCTTGCGTCGAGAACGATGTCATCGCCATTCCGTATAATTTTTTTAATGTCAAGCCGGATCGCCCGGTCCAGTTTGTCAATGCCGAGGTCGCCGACAGCCTCGATTCCCTTTCCGAGAATCTTCGGGGCCGTGATGACGACGAGCCGGTCCGCCAGGCCCTCCTTCAGGAAAGAGGTGATGATTCTCGAACCGCCTTCCACCAGTATGGAGGAGATTCCTTCCTGAGCGAGGGCTTTCAGAAGCTTCCGGAGGACAAGGCGGCCGTGGTGGTCCCCTTCGACCACACGAATGTCCACGCCTCTGTCGCCGAGGATTTTCAGTTTTTCCCGCTGCCCGTGTGTCGTCGTGAAAATCATGGTTTTCGCCCTGTCCTGATCCAGGAGAACCTTCGAGGAAAGGGGGATCTTGAGCGAGGAATCCACGATCACGCGCCGGGGATTTCGCCCCTTTACCAACCGACAGGTGAGTTCGGGGTCGTCTTTGAGGATCGTCTCCGAGCCGACGAGAATGCTGTCGTGAAGGCTTCTCAACCGGTGCGCAAATGTCAGGGAGGGCGGTGAGCTGATCCACCGGGAATGGCCTGATCGGGTGGCGATTCTCCCATCGAGCGTCTGGGCGTATTTCACGGTGACAAAGGGATAACCGGTCGTCATGTACTTGAAAAAGACTTCATTCAGCGCCCTGCATTCTTTTTCCAGAATCCCCGTTGTGACCTCGATGCCGTGACGCCTGAGGCTCCGGATGCTTTTCCCCGACACCCGGGGGTTGGGGTCGGCCGATCCGACGACCACCCTCGAGGGCTTTATCTCCAGAATCCGGTCCACACAGGGCGGGGTTTTCCCGAAATGGCTGCAGGGCTCGAGGGTGATGTAAAACGTTGTACCCCGCAGATCACCGGAAGCGCTTTCGATCGCCCGGGTCTCGGCATGCTTGTCGCCGAATGCCCGGTGATAGCCTTGACCGACAATGCGGCTTCCCCGGACGATAACCGCTCCCACCATGGGGTTGGGACTGGTCCGGCCCTCGCCCTTCCTGGCGAGTCTCAGGGCCGCTTTCATATAGAATTCGTCTTTGAGGACAGATGTTCTTGCGACTTTCGACTTCATCATGGAATGTAATTTGCAGATTTTATTCTGCTCATGGATATTCCGGGGGCCACCCCTATAGCGTCAGGGGTTTATATACTGAATCTCTTGGGTCCTGTAAAGGTAGATTCACGGCATGCGGGGGCTTCTGCAGCGAATATTTTGTTGAGGTAACTGCGGATCCTGTTATAAGAGAAGCTACTTTCCCGGCGCAAGCATCACAGGTGGCATCAGGCGGAAGGAAAAGAGAATGAAAGGCATCGTACTCGCAGGCGGTCTCGGGACGCGCCTCTACCCGCTGACGCGGGTGACCAACAAGCACCTGCTCCCTGTTTTCAAGGAGCCCATGATCTACTATCCCATCCGAACTCTCATCAACGCCGGGATCAAGGATATTCTCATCGTCACCGGTGGAAACAACGCCGGGGATTTCCTGAGGCTCCTGGGAAACGGAAGTGACTTCGGGCTGAAGCACCTGAATTACACCTACCAGGAAGGGGAAGGGGGGATCGCGGCAGCCCTGGGCCTTGCGGAGCACTTTGCCGATCGCGGAAAGATCGCGGTTGTGCTGGGCGACAATATTATCGAGAAGAATGTCCTGAAAGCCGTCGAGGATTTCAGAAAGCAGGAGCGGGGTGCGAAGATCATCCTCAAGGAAGTACCGGACCCCCAGCGCTTCGGTGTGCCCGCCTTCGAGAAAGATCGGGTCATTCGGATTGACGAGAAACCGGCCATGCCGGCATCGAGCTATGCCGTCATCGGGATCTACATGTATGATGGTGGTGTCTTCGATGTGATCAAGACGCTGAAGCCCTCACATCGGGGCGAGCTCGAGATCACCGACGTGAACAACCATTATATCCGGGAAGGGACGCTGACCTGGGAGACACTGGAAGGGTGGTGGACCGATGCGGGTACCTTTGAATCCCTACAGTATGCCGGAAACATGGTGGCAAAGACGGGAGCGAATAAAAAATAGTTGTGAGTTGTGGGTTGTGAGTTGTGAGCAATTAAGATAGTGATGAGTAGTAAGAAAGGGCCAAAGGCCCTCTACCCTGAACCCTTTATCTTTTGGATTTATCCCGCGCCGGAGGCGATATATGATCGACGGTGTAAAGATCAAAAAGCTTCGGATCATCCCCGATGAGCGGGGGAGGCTCATGGAAATCCTTCGCAGGGATGATGAGTTCTTCACGCAGTTCGGCCAGGTCTATATGACCACGGCCTATCCCGGCGTCGTCAAGGCCTGGCACTATCACAAGAAACAGTCGGACAACATGGCGGTGATCAGGGGGATGATGAAGATTGTTCTGTATGACAGCCGCCGGGATTCGAAGACCTTCGGGGAGGTGAACGAAATCTTCGCCGGTGAGCACAACCCCGTGCTCGTCCATATCCCGCCTCTTGTTTTTCACGGTTTCAAATGCATTTCCACGGATGAGGCCGTCGTCATCAATACCCCCACGGAGATGTACCATTACCGGGAACCCGACGAATACCGGGTCGATCCCCATGAGAACGACATCTCCTACGACTGGGACCGCAAGGACGGCTGATGAAAAAGGCGGATCGGAAACTCAAGGTCGGCGGCCGAATGCCGATCTGATTCCCCGGGTGATTATTTCTCGCTTTTCGCAGGTTCGTTTTCCTTATGGATTTATTCTGGATGGTATTTTTCTTTATCGTAGGGGCGGCCATCGGCAGTTTCCTGAATGTCTGCATATGGCGTCTGCCGCAGGATAAGTCCATCGTCTTCCCCGCTTCACATTGTCCTCAATGCGGTCATGCCATCCGATATTCCGACAACATTCCCATCCTGAGTTACCTCATCCTCAAGGGAAAGTGCCGTGACTGCGGAGGCAGGATCTCCCTGCAGTACCCCGTCGTGGAGGCGATCACGGCGGTTCTCTCCCTGGTGCTGTACCTGAAGTACGGTTTCTCGTGGCAGTACCCGGCGGCCTTTGCTTTTGTCTGCGCTTTGATT
>JAPLJU010000009.1 GCA_026388445.1 Deltaproteobacteria bacterium | reverse complement strand
GGCGCTTCCGGGTGTCCTTCCGGGTAACCGGCCACCCCGATGCAGAAGCCGTTCTTCGATCGGATGAACTCCACCAGCTCGTTCGCGTAACCAAACCCGCCTGCCGGTCTGACGAATTTTTCCTCCCCTTTCGGCGGGTCGCCCCGGAGGGCTAGGATGTTTTCGATATTCTCCTTCCTGAACTCATCGAGGATCTTCGCGATGTCCTCCTGCGTCGACTGGACGCAGGTCAGGTGAGCCGTGACCTCCAGCTTGAACTCGTTTTTGACCTTGGACGAGATTTCGATCGTCTTGTCGCGCGTGCTTCCTCCCGCGCCGTAGGTGACGGAGATGAAGTCGGGGCTCAGTGTCTTCAGATCCTGGATCGTCCTGTAGAGGCTCTCGAGATTTCCCTCCCGCACCGGTGGGAACACCTCGAAAGACAGCGAGAAATTTTTCTGTCGTAGGAGTTCTTTGATGAACATGAAGGATTCTCTCACAAATTTTGCATGCAGTAAATGTCATTAAGGGGTCCGGTTGTCAATGAATTTTATGAACTTAGGGGTTGTGAAGTGAAGTTAAATTTGTTAAATATGCCGAAATAACGGGAATTTTTTAAAGAATGAAGAAACGCCTGAACATATCGTTCCTGGTTTTTCTGGTTTTCGCGGTTCTGCCCCTGCCGCCGGCCTTCGGCGTGACCCACATCCTGAACGTCAGGCACTGGGCGGCGCCCGATTATTCTCGAGTTGTCTTCGACACCAGCGAGGAGGCGAAATACGCCGTCACCAAAGAGGGGAAAAAGATCACCATCGACTTCGAGAGCGCGATCGTCGATGAGGAGGTCCCTCTCCAGTCCTTCTTGAATAAACCTGGTATTGAAAAAATTGTTGTCATGGCCCTCCCCGGGGACACCGCGCGGGTCGAGGTCTACCTGTTGGACAATGTGGAGACAAAGATCTTCAAGCTCAAAAAGTTTCTCGACAAGCCCGACCGCATCGTTGTGGATATCGAGCTCCCCGAAGTGGAAAAGAAGGAGAGCGAGGACCGCCTTCAGTACGGGGCTGCGAAGAAAGAAAAGATCATCGTGATTGATCCTGGTCACGGCGGCGAGGATCCCGGCGCCATTGGAAAGAAAGGAACGAGGGAGAAGGACATCGTTCTGAAAATTTCAAAGAGACTGAAAGACACAGTGAACCAGCGAACCGGCTACAAGGCCTTCCTGACGAGAAACGGGGACTACTATGTTCCCTTCAAAAAGAGGCTGAAGATTGCGAGGGAATACGGGGCGGACCTCTTCATCAGCGTTCACGCCGACGCCGTGCGGGACCGACGGGTCAGGGGCGGTTCTGTCTACGCCCTTTCCACGCGTGGGGCGAGCAGCGAGGCGGCACGACTCCTGGCCAGCCGGGAGAACCTCGCAGATATCATCGGCGGATCGGAGAACGATGACAAGACCGATACAGCCGATCACATCACGTTGGACATGGTTCAGACCAATACTTTCAACCTGTCAAGGAGCTTTGGCGGCGTCGTGCTTACCAACATCAGAGATGTCAATACCCTGAAGTTCAAAACCGTTCAGGCGGCTCCCTTCAGGGTGCTGAAGCTACCCGAAGTCCCATCGGTCCTTGTCGAAACAGCTTACATATCCCACCCCGTGGAAGAGCAGCTCTTGCGGACGCCTGCTTTTCAGCAGGAAGTTGCCGATGCGATCGCCGCTTCCGTGTATGCATTTGTTCCCTCGACGTATTCACCGTCATCGCCTGCGCCCGTCCACGTGACCCGGAAGGACGAACCGGTAAGGGCGATGAGGACAACAGAGACGACAGCCGCCTCCTCGCCGGTTTACGGGACATACGTTGTCAAGAAGGGCGACACGCTGGAGAAAATAGCCATTCGACAACACACGACGGTCGGTGAGCTGACGAAATTAAATAAAATCAAGCGAAACGACCATATCTACATTGGACGGAAATTGAAGGTCCCGGTCGAGTCCCCTGAGGATGAAGAGATCTCCGCCCCCGCCCTTGCAACCTACATGGTCAAAAAGGGAGACACGCTCGACAAGATCGCCAAGAAACATCACATGAGTGTGGCAGCCATTTTGATCCTGAACGACATGAAGCCGCAGGCCCCGCTCTACTTGAACCGCAGGTTGAAGGTTTACGCCGTCGGGCGTGATAATGGAAAGGCCGAAGCCTCTGCGTCTACAAAACGCGGCCTCACGGTGTATACGGTGATGAAAGGTGACAGCGTGGAGAGGGTTGCGGCAAAGCAACACATGACTGTTTCCGAACTTCGAAAGGTCAATGGCATGAAGCCGCGGGAATTCCTCACGGTGAATCAGAAGCTCAAGGTGTACTCGGAAGAAAACGGCCCGGACAAAAAGAAACGTCAAGGCACTCGGTCCAAGACCCAGGCAAAACAACAGCCGGTAACCTACGTGGTCAAAAAGGGAGACACACTCGACAAGATCGCCCGTAAGCACAACACCACCGTTACCGCCCTCGTGAAGCTCAACAAGCTGAAAGCAGATGACCCTCTTTACGTCAATCGAAAGCTGAAACTGCCTGCCGAAGAAGATATTTAAGGAAATACCGGTTCCTCCCCACCGCGTACCGGTCGTTGACAGCGACGACGGAACCAATAGGTGAAGCCCCGGGGTCGGAGGACAAAATATTCAACCCATTTTGGAAAGACGGGCAGACCGTCCAATGAAAAAGAAATTCCATAAAGGCTCATCCATACTCATTACGGTGATCGGTGCGATGGTCTTTTTTTTACTCTGCATGCCGTCATCCGGTTTGGCGCAGGCGGGGGAGAAGGGGTTTGT
>JAPLJU010000054.1 GCA_026388445.1 Deltaproteobacteria bacterium | reverse complement strand
ACCTGGTCTCAGTACAGGACCATGATGGATCGGGTGGCCCTCAATTTTCTGGAGTTGGGGATCAAGAGAGACGACCTGGTTGTGACCCAGATCCCGAACTGCGTGGAAGCTATTGTGATCCAGATGGCCCTTGCCAGGATAGGTGCCTGCGTTGTTCCTCTTGCCATGCAGTGGCGTGAGCACGAGTTGAACTATGTCCTCCGTCAGACGGAAGCGCCCGCCGTCATCGTCACGAAAGAATACGCAAAATTCAATTACGTGGAGATGATGAAGGGACTTCGGGCTGGTCATGCTCACCTGAAGCACATCATCGTCGTGGGCGACGAAGTGCCGGAAGGCACCGTCTCCTTCCGGAAAATGTGGGACAACAGGCTCGAGGAAAAGTACGCGCCGAAATACCTGGATCAGAACTGTAAAATCGACGCCAATGACGTTCTCACCATGTGTTACACCTCCGGGACGGAAGCGGACCCGAAGGGCTGTCCCAGAACGCACAACCACTGGAAAACCTTCGAGCGCTCCGCCTTTCTTCACCACCTCACGGAGAATGTGCACGACCGGGTTGTGATGGCTCTTCCCTGGATCAATCTCTTCGGTCAGAGTGTGGGAGTCCTCTCCATGGCGATGGTCGGGGGCACACTCATCCTGCTGGACGGTTTCAACCCGGCCGTCATGGCGCAGACGATCCATAAGGAGAAAGCGACACTCTATGCCGGCGTGCCGGCCATGCATGTGGCCCTGCTCAACTACGCGGATCTGGACAAGTACGATCTGAGTTCTCTTCGCGTTGTCGCCAGCGGCGGCGCGCCCTGTCCCACCGCCGTCATCAAACAACTCATGTCGAAATTCGGCTGTCTGGTCTGGAATGGTTTTGGTTCCAACGAGGGACACCTCAACGTGACGGAAGTGGGCCTGGATCCGGAACTTGTGTCCACAACGATCGGTCTGCCGCAGCTTTACAGTCATACCAAGATTGTTGACGAAAAGGGGAAAACAATCGGACCGGGAAAAACCGGCGAGTATTGTCAGAAGGCGCCCTTCATCATTGCGGGCTATTACAAGCGACCCGAACTGAATGCCGCCAAGTGGGATAAGGACGGTTATTACCATACCGGTGATGCCTGTTATCTCGACGAACAAGGTTTTTATCACTTTGCGACGCGCCTGAAAGACATCATCATCCGCGGCGGGATGAATATCAGTGCCGAGGAGGTGGAGTTCATTCTGTACAGGCATCCCAAGGTCGTCAACGCTGCGGTCGTTGCCATGGCGGATTCCGTCCTGGGCGAAAAATGTTGCGCCTATTTGGAGTTGAAACAGGGTGAGGCCATCACCCTTAAGGAAGTGCAGGTCTTCATGGAAGAGGAAAAGGTTGCGAAATACAAATGGCCGGAGAGGGTCGAGATTATTCCGCAGCTCCCAAGGACCCCGACGGGCAAAGTTCTCAAGTATAAGTTACGGGAAGATATAGCAACGAAGACAGCCGGGAAGGACAAGGCTTAGCTGACAATAACCCCCTTGGTTATATTTTGTGTTTCTTTTTCGCTTCAGGGCAGGGGGTTTTTCACCCCCTGCCGGAAAAACGCCAGCAGGCGGGAAATACCCGGGGGAGAAAGGAATGAGCCGTCATGTTTGAATTCACGAAAGAACAGGAAATGCTGCGGGGCATGGTTCGCGAATTTTCAGAGAAGGAACTTGCACCCCGGGCTCTGGATCTGGACAAGAAAGGCGAATTACCCGCGGAGTTATTCAAAAAATTGGCCGATCTCGGGCTTCTCGGCATATCCACGCCAAAGAACCTGGGCGGATCCGGAATGGGTCATCTCGCGGCGACAATCGCCACCGAGGAGCTGGCGCGAGTTTATCCCTCTGCTGCTTTCTTCCTGGAAGTAGGGACGGGCCCCGTTTATGCCATCGCCAACTTCGGATCGGCGGGTCAGAAAAAAAAATATATCGCCCCGGTCATTAGCGGCGCGAAAAAAATGTGTATCGCTGCTACGGAGCCTTCCGGTGGATCCGATCTTGCCACGATGCAAACCGAAGCGGTTGCCGCCGGCGATGGTTACGTCATCAACGGGCGAAAAGTATACATCACGAACGGCGGGGTCTCGGACTACTGCCTTCTGCTGGCAAAGACGGGCGACCGGGCCAGTTTTTTCTTTGTCGAAAAAGGTACGCCGGGGTTCATCGTCGGAAGAAGGCAGGAACAGATGGGCCTGCGGGCGGTGGATGTAAGCGAACTCGTCTTCAGCGATTGCAAAATCCAGAAAGACGCTGTGCTCGGGAAGGAAGGGGCGGGCTTCCCGATCGCCATCAGCACCTTTACGGTTGCCAGGCTTTCCATTGGAGCCCTCGGACTGGGTATTGCCGGGGGTGCATTCGATATCGCACTCAAGTATGCAAAGGAAAGGATCCTCTATGGAAAGCCAATCTCGAAACTGCAGGCCGTGCAATTCATGCTGGCCGAGATGGATACGGAAATTGAGGCGGCCAGATGGTTGATCTACTATCCCGGCGCGGCCCTGGATCGAGGCATGACGCCTCGCGACATCACCAAATCCTCTGCCCGGGCGAAGGCGGTGGGTGCGGAAGTGGCCCTCAGCGTCACGAGGAAGGCGATCGAGATCCTGGGCGGTTATGGTGTCAGTCCCGAATATCATCTGGCGCGGTTGCTGAACGATGCCATGGAACTTTTTCCGGCCACGGGTACCAATCAGATCATGAAGATCATTCAGGCGGGAGAGATCCTGAAGTAACAAGGCGACTGCAAAGATTTGAAAAAACTTAGCCGTTCATAACCCTGCGCGTGGCGCTGAACGTTACTGGTGTTGCGTCAAGTGGTTTAGCACATCAAGGAGGTGAAAGATGGATGTCAAGAAAGTGATGGTCGTCGGATCAGGGACGATGGGTGCAGGAATAGTCCAGGTCGCAGCCCAGGCGGGTTATAGCGTTGTGATGAAGCTGCACCAAAATATGGAGCGCGGCATGAAAATCATCAACGGAAGCCTGGACAATCAGGTGAAGAAGGAGAGGATCACGGCGGATGACAAAAATAAAATCCTTTCGCGGATCAAGCTGACAACCGCCTGGGAGGATGCAGCCGATGTGGATTTCATCATTGAGTCTATCGCCGAGAACTTCGATGCGAAGAAGGAGGCCTTTGAAAAATTGGACAATATCTGCCGCCCCGAGGTGATCTTCGCTACGAACACGTCATCGATTCCCATCACGAAACTGGCGACGACCGTGAAGCGGCCCCAGAACTTCATCGGGACGCATTTCTTCAATCCCGTTCCGGCCATGCGGCTGGTGGAAATCGTCCGGGGTCTGAAAACATCGATGGAGACGGTGCTCACGGCTGAAAAAGTCATTCACTCGATGAAAAAGGACACGGTGCGCGTGAAGGATGTCCCGGGCTTTCTCGTCAATCGGATCAACCAGGCTCTCAGGAACGAAGCGTACAACTGCCTCACGGAGGGCGTTGCGAGTGTGGAAGATATCGACAAGGCGGCCCGGATGGCCCTCGGTCATCCCATGGGGCCTTTCGAGGTAGCCGATCTGGTCGGGCTCGATATCGGGCTCGAGGTGCTGAGGGGATTGTTTGAGAGCTACAAGGATATCAAGTGGCGACCGAACATGATCCTGGAGCAGCTCGTCGAAAGCGGCGACCTTGGAAAGAAATCCGGCAGGGGATGGTACGATTACTCATCCGGGGAGAAAAAACCAAGGAGCGATGTGAAGTTCTGATCACGGGAGAGAGCATCCATGGATTACACCACACTTCTCCTTGAGAGGAGGGAAACAGCGGGTGTCGGTATCATCCGGTTGAACCGGCCCGAAGTCCGAAACGCGATCAACACGGTCATGCGGCAGGAACTGCTCCAGGCGCTCTCCGAGTTCGAGGCCGATGACGTCGTCCGGGCCGTCATCGTTACCGGTGGTGACAAGGTCTTTGCGGCGGGTGCCGACATTGCGGCCATGATGGAAAAGACGGCACTGGAGCAGTTCAACCGGGTCTCCCTCTGGGACGTGACGTCGCGGATGGAACAATCGAGGAAGCCGATCATCGCGGCGGTAGCGGGTTTTTGCCTCGGCGGGGGATGCGAGCTGGCCATGGGATGCGATGTCAGGATCGCGGCGGAAAGCGCGCGATTCGGTCAGCCCGAGATCAATATCGGCATCCTCCCCGGCGGCGGGGGAACTGTTCGCCTCGCGAAGCTGGTGGGGATCGGTAAAGCGAAAGAGCTCATCCTGACCGGGAAGATGATCACGGCGGAGGAGGCCATACGCATTAACCTGGTGAACAGGGTGGTTCCGGACGACCGTCTCATGGAGGAAGCCATGGAAATGGCCCGCCTGATGACCCGGCACAGCCCTGTGGCTTTGGGGCTCGCGAAATACGCCGTCCAGAACGCTGTCGACGCGGATCTCCAAACCGGCCGAGCGATTGAAAATGCCTGTTTCTCCCTGGTCTTTGTCAGCGAAGACAGAACGGAGGGCATGAGGGCGTTTTTGGAGAAGAGAAAACCCGAGTACAAGGGTAGATAGTTCAGAGAGCCAATACGAAGGAGGAAATATCATGAGTAGAGTTGCAGTGATCGGTGTGGGACAAACGAAATTCGTGCGCTCATATCCGGGATCCATCCGGGAAATGGTCTTTGAAGCGTTCAAGGAGGCCATGGGCGATGCGCAAATGACGGTGAAAGACATTGACGCCACGATCGTCTGCTCGGCGCCGGAGTATGACAAACAGAGATCGCCCTCGGGGGTGCTCGCCGAGTATCTGGGGCTGAACCCGCAGCCGACTTTTTATGCCGAATCTCTGTGCTCGTCCAGTACGACAGGTTTGAGACTGGCTTATTCGCTCGTCAAAGCCGGTCTTCATGAAACGGTCATGATCATCGGTTTCCAGAAAATGTCCGAGATCAGTGCGGCGGAGTCTCAGGAGCGGATGGGAAGAGGCACCGACATCCAGTGGGAAGCACCCTTTGGCACGATGATGCCGGCATACTACGCCATGTTCGCCAGGGGGCACATGACGAAATACGGCACCACGGCCGACGACCTGGCCCAGGTGCGCATCAAGTCTTCGACGTACGGCGTGTTCAATGACAAAGCCATGCTGAGGAAGCAGTTGTCCGCGGACATTTTCAAGGATCCCGCAAGTCCCATGTCCGGCATTCTTGCGAGTCCCCTGAGGGTGGGCGACTGCTGCGCGAATGCCGACGGCGCATCCTGTATCATCGTGGCGGGTGAGAAAAAAGCAAAAGCTTCCGCAAAAAAACCCGTCTGGATCCTCGGTCTTGGGTCCGCGACGGCCTCTGTGAATATGGCGGGCCGCGAACTCTTTTACTCCCTGCCGGCAGCCACGGAAGCGGCCAACCAGGCTTATAAAATGGCGGGGGTCAGCCCCAAAGATATCGACGTGGCGGAGGTCCACGACTGCTTCACGATCGCGGAGGTCCTGGCGTATGAGAGCCTCGGCTTCGCGAAACCCGGCGAGGGCCCGGCATTGATCCGTTCGAAGGAAACATACAAGGAAGGCCGCATCCCGGTGAACGTCGACGGCGGACTGCTGGCGAAGGGCCATCCCGTCGGCGCAACGGGCGGGTCTCAGATCCGGACCGTCGTCCTGCAGTTGAGGGGGGAAGCCGGGGACATGCAGGTCAAGGATCCGGCTTTGGGGTTGGTCCACAATGTGGGCGGTGTGGGTCTTTATGCCAATGTCAGCATCTTAGGGAGACAATAGCCATGTCAAAGAAAGAGATAGACAACCGGTTTTCGAAATTCGGAACGATAAGCTTCACGGCGACCACCCGGATCAATGATTTTATTGACCACCTGGAAAAAGGGAAGGTGATGGGGACGAGGTGCAAGAAATGCGGTCACCGTTACTTTCCGCCCAGGGCAGACTGTTTCAATGACCTGACCAGTGACATGGAGTGGTTCGAGGTGAACGACGCCGGAAAGCTTTTGACGTTTTCAACGCTGAAATTTGCGCCGGCGGGCTTCGACAAGGAAATTCCTTACACCATCGCCGTCCTGGATTTCGGTGATTACAAGGTATTCGGCCGTGTGGACAACGCCATTGCCGAGGACAAGCTGTCCGTGGGAATGCCCATGAAGATCACTGTGAACAAACTGCCGAACGAACATATCAACTATCTTTTCACGACAGCCTAGGACTGTGGTTTGGCGGGGTGTTTCCCGGTCATGCTTCAGGATCACGTGAAGCCGCGACTTCAATCGTTGAGGATTCGGCCGCCTGCGGTCCGTTTTCCGGGCGGCGGAGTATAAACGGTTTCATCAACTCACAAAAGGCAGCCTGTGCCGCTTCCGGCTCACGCGCGAAAGGAATTACGACAGGAGAGGTAAGATATGGATTTCAAACTGACAGAGGAACTTGAAATGCTGCGCAATATCGCTCGCGATTTTGCGAGTGAGAAGATCGCCCCTAACGCTGATAAGTGGGACGAGGAGCACTATTTTCCCTACGAAGAGGCCGTAAAACCGATGGGTGAGCTCGGCTTTTTCGGGACCGTGATCCCGGAGGAATACGGCGGAAACAACATGGGCTGGATGGCGGCGATAATTCTTTCCGAGGAGATCGCTCGAGCCTCCAGCTCGCTCCGTGTACAGATCAACATGCAGGCTCTGGGCTGCGCCCTCACCATATACCGGTACGGCACGGAGGAGGCGAAGAAAAAGTATATCAGCAAGCTGGTCAGTGCGGAGTACCTCGGGGGATTCGCGATCACGGAGTTTAACGCCGGCTCTGATGTGATGTCCATGAGATCAACGGCCGAGGACAAGGGAGATCACTGGCTCATGAACGGCTCCAAGACCTGGATTTCAAATGCCAGTGTCGCCGATGCGATTATTTACTATGCCTTTACGGACCGCTCCAAGGGCGGGAAGGGTCTGTCGGCCTTTGTTCTTGAACTCAAGAATTTCAACGGCGTCGCTACGACGGACCTTGACAAGCTGGGCAATCGTTCTTCACCGACGGGCGAGATCTACCTCGAAAACACCCGGGTGCCCAAAGAAAATATCCTGGGTCAGCCCGGTGACGGTGCGAGGATCGTTTTCGGGTCTCTGAACCAGACGCGTCTTTCTGCTGCCGCAGGAGGTGTCGGGGTCGCGCAGGCCTGCCTGGATGCGGTTCTCAAGTATGCCAATGAGCGCGTGCAGTTCGGCAAGCCCATCGGTCAGTTCCAGATGATTCAGGACATGATCGCACAAATGCTGGCCGACATCGAGGGTGCGCGGCTCATGGTATACAAGGCCGCGTGGCAGAAGGACCAGGGCAACTTGAATAACACCTATGAAGTGGCGCTGGCCAAGTACATGGCTGGAGAGGCAGCGACCAGGTGCAGCAACTACGCCATGCGTGTTCTGGGCGCCTATGGATATTCCACTGAATATCCGGTGGCCCGCTATTACCGTGACGCCCCTACTTATTCCATGGTTGAGGGGTCGGCAAACGTATGTAAATTTGTCGTTGCGTTGGACCAGCTTGGCGTCCGCAAAGCCGCCGATAAATAGAGAAAAGGAATGAATGTTCGCGAGATTTTACAGGGTTTGATTATGGTGAGGGGAACTGCGGAGGGAGTGGTTTTATTGGACGATAGGCCAGTGTCGTTTAGCATTATGATTTCAACAGAGAGGGATGATTTATGAAACAGTATTTTGAAAAGATGGATGATCTTGGTAAGCCTTTCAGGATTGAAGAGTTTGAGCAGATGAACGAGAACGCCAAACTGGTCGACCAGGTCATGAAGGAAGTGGACCGTGAAGTTGAACGGGTTAAGAACGCGGGAATTCCGGCGGAAACCGTCCGCAAGCGCGGGCAGATGACGGTGTGGGACCGGATCGAGTACCTCGTGGATCCCGGGCATTTCTATCCGCTTCATACCCTGTACGATCCGATGGAGAACGAGGAGGGAATGACGGGTGTCATCGATGGGTTGGCGCGAATCCAGGGCAAATGGTGCGTCCTCATCGGTTTTGACAACAAGGTCATGGCAGGGGCGTGGATTGCCGGGCAGGCGGAGAACAATCTCCGGGTTACGGATATGGCCAAGATCCTCCATCTTCCGCTTGTATGGCTCGTCAATTGTTCCGGCGTCAAGCTGCCCGAGCAGGAAAAGGTCTATGCCAACCGCCGCGGAAATGGGACCTGCTTTTTCCGGCATGCGGAACTGGAGCAACTCGGCATACCGGTCATCGCAGGGGTGTACGGAACGAATCCGGCCGGCGGAGGTTACCAGGGAATCAGCCCCACCATCATTCTGGCGCACAAGGACAGCAATATCGCCGTCGGCGGCGGCGGCATCGTCAGCGGCATGAGCCCGAAGGGGTCTTTTGATGAAGCGGGTGCCGAGCAGATTATCGAAGCAACACGGCACTTCAAGGAGGTGCCTCCGGGGGGCGTGAAAATTCACTACGATGAAACCGGTTTCTTCCGGGCGGTCTACGAGGAGGAGACACAGGTCCTCGACGCCATCAAGGAGTATATGTTGAATCTGCCGTCGTACAACCCGAAGTTTTTCCGCGTCGCCCATCCTGCGCCGCCCAGATACGTCCCATCGGAGCTCCAGTATATCATTCCCATGGATCAGAAGGCCGTATACGACTTTGACAATGTGCTGGCGCGGCTGGTGGACAACTCGGAGCACCTGGAATTCAGGCCGAATTTCGGGCCCGAGGTCTACACGGGACTCGTCAAGGTGGACGGCTACCTCGTGGGAGTCATCGGGAACCGCCTCGGCCTGCTGGGGAGATACCCGGAATATACGAGCGAGTATATCGGGACCGGCGGAAAGCTCTATCGCCAGGGATTGATCAAGATGAACGAATTTGTCACGCAGTGCGGTCGTGACCGGGTCCCGATCATCTGGTTCCAGGACACCTCTGGCATAGACGTGGGTGATATCGCGGAGAAGGCGGAACTCCTGGGCCTGGGACAGTCCCTCATCTATTCTATCGAGTCAACGGAAGTGCCGATGATGCTCATCGTGCTCAGGAAAGGAACTGCAGCCGCTCATTACATCATGGGAGGTCCCACGGCAAATAATCATAATGCCTTCACGCTCGGGACACCGGCAACGGAAATTTACGTCATGCACGGGGAAACCGCTGCCGCTGCATCTTATGCGCGGCGGCTCGTGAAGGAAAAAGATGCCGGAAAGCCTCTTGGCCCCGTTATAGACAAGATGAATGAACTTGCCCGGCATTACGTGGAAAAATCCCGCCCGGTGTACTGCGCACGAATGGGTTTCGTCGACGAGGTCGTGCGATTCGAGAACATGCGGAAATACATGTGTGCTTTCGCCAATGGTGTCTACCAGAATCCCAAATCGATCTGTCCGCAGCATCACATGCTGCTCCCGAGGATGATACGGTCACAGATCGTGCGTGGACTGGAGAGACCGAAGGCGGAAAAGGCGGTTAAGGCCGGGGCGGCGGAGTCAAAATAGGACGAAAAGATTAGCTTTTGCCGAGCCGTGCGGTACCTTTATCTACCTCATTCGCATGAAGCAGGCCCGGCAGTTGCTGCTGATAATAAGCAAGAATGACGGAGATAGGAGATCTGTTTACGAATCCTGTGGACGCTTCAAAAAGAAAGGTTAAAGAGGGGTCTTGCGGACCCGCTCTTTAACCTTCTCAGTCTGATATTAACCCTCGATCAGTTTCTTAATTGACGCGGGGTACTCCACCTTCTGGGGCAGGAAGATCAGCTCGGCATCAACGAACTCTCTGAGCACGAAGAGCTCTTTGTAGGTTGGAATAGCCGTTTGGCCCTTCACGTTTTTAACGTTCAGGTTGAATCCGCAGTTCTCCTTGATCTGCTCCACGGTAACACCGGGGTGGAAAGTGTCGAGGTAGATTTCACCGTTCTTGTCGAATTTATAGTTACCCATGTTGGTCACGACGGCCTCAGGGCCGTGGTCGGCGAACGGGGTACCCTTCCAGACCTCCTTCTTGGGCTTCCACTCGTTGGTCTTGAAATCCCAGCACCACCAGCCGGGGGTCGTGGTATACTCATTCCTCTCGAGGAATCTTCTCTTCTCCTGGAGGATGATGAAGGCGGTTCTCTTCGCCATCGTCCCGATGTCGGAGTTTCCGCCCGACCCGGTGAAGCGGTGCGTGGGTTTGTAGTAGTCACCGATGCAGGTGACGTTGACGCCGCCGTACTTGTCAATGGCCGCGCCGCCGAGGAACCCCAGCGAAACGAAACCCTGCTGGAGGTAGAACCCGAAGGTGTCCACGAGGCCGCCCAGTGAGGAGCAAAGATTTGCCGCCCTGTGGTCGCAAACCGACATGGGGACGTGCATGGTCTTGCCGTCGCAGATTCCCGCCTCATAGATGAGCAGGGCATGCGGGGCGTTGATGAAGTTCGCCGTCATGATCCCCACCATGGGAAGTCCGGTTCCGGCGAAGACGATATCATCATCCCGCACTGTATGGGCGATTTGAATGGCCATCAGCTCGGGCAGGATAAACTCGCCTGGCTTAGCCGCCTCATCGGGTATCTTATCGATCAAATCCATCAATTGTTCCATCGTTTTAGCCATAGTTTATTTCCTCCCTTCTTTAGTAGCCGCTTCGTGCGACGGACAGAGGCACCGTCATCCTGGGTGCGGGTTTCTTGCCGCGCAAGAGCCTGGTGCTGTAGCCAAGGGTGCTGTCCGCTCTGAGATCGAGCATCCTCTTGGCGCCGACCTTGGTGATCATCTCTTCCCAGCTCTTCGGTCCGAAAACCCAATCGTCTTTCCACTTCTTCATATCCTCGGGATTCCTGGAAGCGGCGTCCATGCCTCTCAAGAAGGGTGCGTCATAATCGTAGTAGTAGGGAACCGCGCTCGGATAAGCACCCCATGGACACTCCACAATGGCATCGACAACGAAGTAGGGAATCTGGTTCGATTCAGGCATCTTCCTCAGCTCGGATTCGGGCACGATTTCCTCGCAGAGGATCACGACCTTATCGGCGGCGAAGCAGATTTCCTTGTCGATTGTGCCGATCCCGCGCCACCTTGCCGTTCCCTTTTCACCGCACTGGGCGACATGGACAATGGCCAGATCCGCTCTCGCGGCCGGCAGAAGGACCACGTTGCCCGTGTTGAAGAAGGGATCCGCCATCTCTATGAATTTCTTCCTGGCAATCTTGGGATTTTTGCCGTCCCTCATGCCTGCCTTTCCGAGTGCATCGTACTTGGGGTTGTAGAGGTCCGATCCCTGAGGTGCGTAATAGGGAATAAAGGGTGCCCCGATGGCACCGGCAAGGAACCGCATGGCCATGGCGCCATGGGAGT